>CANPXX010000040.1 GCA_947587085.1 uncultured Clostridia bacterium
CGCGGGGAGCATCGTGCCCATCACGGGATTTGCGAACTCCGTCGCCTCGCCCGCCATCGAATTCAAGACGGAGGGCTATGTGTACGGCATGGCGGCGAAGATGTTCATCGTGGCGGGTCCCATCGTGGTGTTCGGCGTGAGCGCGGGCGCGGCGGTCGGACTCATCTATTGGTTGCTTTCTCTGTAAAATTTTTTTTGAAAACAGTTGAAAGCGCGCCGAAGATGTGATAGAATAGGGAAGAAATCCAACGGAGGAGAACGGCTATGGCAAAGATCACGGCAGATACGTTGATCGCGGACTGTCTCGAACTCAACCCCAATGCGGCGGAGATCTTGCTCGCCGCGGGCATGCACTGTTTCGGCTGTGCGCTCGCGCACGGGGAGACGGTCGCCGAGGCGGTGAGCGTGCACGGGAACGATCTCGACGAACTCTTGAAGAAGCTCAACGAAGGCATCGAGTGAGCGTTCCGCGGCGGGGAGCCGAGGCTCCCAAGACGCGGAAGAGCGCGGGCGAAACATTTTCGCCCGCTTTTTTGCTTTTCATCACAAAATCGAAGCGGGGGACCCGCAAGAATCTTGACTTCTCCGCTCCGATATGATATATTTGATATACATTGATATACCCATCGATGGATTTCCCAACAGACGCCGAAGGACTCGGCGGGGAGGGACGGATGACCAAACAAACGGCATGGAGGATTCGCGTCGGGTACGGGATCTTTCTCGGACTGTTCACGGTGGCGATCGGCATTGCGCTCATCGCGACGGCGGCGGATCTGTATTATTCGGGGACGGCGGGCGACATATACAGCCGCGAAAAGGTCGCCGCCCGTCTTGCGCCCTTCATCGCGCCTGCCATTCTCTGGGTCGTAGCGGCGGCGGGCGGATATGCGCTCTCCCTGCTCTTCCCGTATGCGGCTGAAAAGCGGAAGAACGATCCGCGCGCGGCGCTTCGCCGTCTGCGGAACCGCATGCCCGCGGGCGAGGGGGAGGAATTCCTCGCCGAGCGCGCGAAGTTCGCCCGTGCCGAGCGCGTCCGCCTGATCATATGGACGGTCTGCGCCGCCGTGGGCGTGACGGGCGCGGTGTTCGGGCTCGTCTACCTCTTCCGCGCCCAAAACTTCGCGGGCGGGGACCTTTCCGCGGAGATTCTCGCGATGGTGCGGAACGTGTTCCCGTGGGTGGGGGCGACCCTCCTGTGCTGTACGGGCGCGGTCATCTATGAATGCGCGACGGCACAGCGCGACCTCGATCGCATGAAGCGCCTCCTCGTCCTCGGCAGGGGATATCCCGCCGAAGCGCCGAACCCGCTCGCCGTCAAGGCGGAGAGCGCGGCGCAAGCTCTCGGCTCGGAGCGCGCCCTCTTCGTGGTGCGGCTCCTCGTGCTCGCCCTCGGCGTGCTCTTTCTCGTCCTCGGCGCCGTGAACGGCGGCTCGCAGGACGTGCTCATCAAAGCCATCAACATCTGCACCGAGTGCATCGGGCTGGGCTGAGGAGGTCTGTATGGAAGAATGGAAGGAAACCGTCTCCCCGTCCGAAGCGCCCGCCGCGGAAGCCGCGGAGGGAGAGAGCGTGCGCGCGGAGGAGAACGAACGGGAAAAGGCTCCCGCAAAGAAGGGAAGACTGCGCGCATGGTGGCGTGCGCATAAGCCCACGAAGCGTCGGCTCATCCAGCTCTATGTCGCTCTCCTCTACAACGCCAACATCAAGGGGTTCGTCACGGGGAACATCTACAAGGGGGCGACCAAGCGGCTGTGCGTTCCCGGGCTCAATTGCTATTCCTGCCCGGGCGCGGTGATGGCGTGCCCGCTCGGCGCGTTGCAGAACGCCTTCGCCCAGTCGGGCACCCGCGCGCCCTACTATGTGATCGGCATCCTGCTCCTTCTCGGGCTGTTGCTCGGGCGGACGATCTGCGGCTTTTTGTGTCCCATCGGCTTAGGGCAGGAGCTCCTCTACAAGATCAAGACCCCGAAGCTCAAAAAGAGCAGGGTGACGCGCGTCTTTTCCTATCTGAAATATGTGCTCCTCGTCGCGCTCGTCGTCGCCGTGCCCCTCATGTACGGCGTGTTCGCGCAGACGGCGGTCCCGGGATTTTGCAAGTACGTCTGCCCCGCGGGAACGTTGGGCGGCGCCGTCATGCTCCTCATCCATCCCTCCAACGCCGATCTTTACGGCATGCTCGGCGGGCTGTTCACGTGGAAATTCGCCGTCCTCGTCGCGGTGATGGTGGCGAGCGTCTTTATCTTCCGCTTCTTCTGCCGCTTCCTCTGCCCGCTCGGCGCCATCTACGGCTTCTTCAACCGCTTCGCCCTCTTCGGCGTCAAGCTCGACAAGAGCAAGTGCACCGACTGCGGACTGTGCCTCAACGTCTGCAAGATGGACATCAAACGCGTGGGCGACCATGAGTGCATCAACTGCGGCGAATGTATCGACGTGTGCCCCGCCAAGGCGATCCGCTGGAAGGGCTCCGAACTCATCCTGCACCGCAACGCCGTGGAGGCGCCCGCGATGGAGGAACATGCGCTTGCGGGCGTGCTTTCGACCGCGAATGCGGCGCCCCTCTCCGCCGCACCCTTGAACGCGGCGGGCGGCAACGGGACGGTCGGCGCTTCGGAGGGGACGCTCGCAGCAGCGGCAGAGGCGCCTCTGCCGCGGAGAAGAACGCTCTTCTTCCTTCGCCTCGCCGCATGGATCGCGGCGGGCGCGCTCCTCATCACGGCGCTCGTCTATTACAACTTCTTCGACGCAGAGGCGGTCGTCCTTCGCACCAAGAGCTATTCGGTGGAGGCGGGGAGCCTCAGCGGCGCCTCGCATATCTCCTTCCTCGTGGAGAGGACGGATGGCGGCGAGACCGCTCCCGCGGCGCTTACGGGCGGCGACGGCACCCTCGACGCTCCCTATACCCTCGGCGACCTCGCGGGCTCGTACGAGCTCGATACGGCGGGCGGCACGGTGTATTTCACCTGTTCCGTCTCCGAACAGACGGAATACCGCGTCTCGTGCGAAAGCGGCGACCTCTTCTTCCGCGTGTATTATGCGGACGCCGCGGGCGAACGGGTGGATGTGTTCGAATACGGCGAGGATTCCGCCCTCCTTACCCTCTCCCTTTACGGCAACAGCGTGGGGGACGAGTGCTACGATTTCTCCCTCCCGCTGTACGATACGGCGGGCGGCGGCGAGACGTTCACCCTCTCGCAGGCGAGGGGGAAGGTCGTGCTCATCAACTTCTGGGCGACGTGGTGCGGACCGTGCGTCACCGAGCTCCCCGAGTTCGAGCGCATCAAGGAGATGTACGGCGACCGCGTGGAGGTGGTCGCGGTGCACAGCGCCTATGTCACCGAGGACGTGCAGACGTATCTCGACGGCAAGGCGGATAAATACGACGAACAGCGCACGTGGCGGGATTGGCAGATCCGCTTCGTTCTCGACGGCGGGGAGGGCATGATGAGCGAGACCTATTCCCTGCTCGGCGGGAAGGGGTCCTATCCCATGACGCTCGTGGTGGACGCGGACGGGAACGTGACCTTCACGCGGCAGGGCTCGGTCACCTTCAACATGCTCATCACCGAAGTTGAGAAGGCGCTCGCGGCAACGGATTGACCGATAACAAAGACTTGATAATAGGGAAGGCGCGCCGCCGACACTGTCGGCGGCGCGCCCTTTCAAAAAAAGAGAGGGCTCCAAGCCCTCTTCTTTCATTTGTCCGCAGACGTCACGAGATGCGGTCGAGCGTCACGACGAGCTCGCCGCCCGTCTCCGTCGTCGTGTACTTGGTGCTGTCGAAGGTGTAGCCCGCGGGATAGCCCTCGGTGATGTGCACCTCATACACCGCGGGGTCGAGCTCGAGGGTGGCGACTCCCTGCGCGTTCGTCGAAGCGGGGTTGCAGGTCTGTCCCTCGCCGCCCGTCGGCGTGTTACAGAGCTGGACGATGATGTTCGGGACGGGAGTGCCGTCGGGGAGTTGGACCTTCACGGTGTACGTCACCTTCTCGACGGGACCTTCCGCCGCCGCGACGTTCACCGTCGCTTCGCGGTAGGAGGGGGTGAGGGTGGTCTCGGGATAGTCGAACCCATCGGGGAGCCCCGTGAGCACCACGCTGTATGTGGCAGATTGGAGCTCGCATACCGCCGTGCCGTCCGTGAGGGCGACCTCGCCCTTCCGCTCGTTGCCGGGGAGGGTGCGGAATTGCACCTTCACGCCCGCGAGCGCCGCCGCGTCGGCGCACGTCACGTGCACCGTATATGTCAGCTTGTCGTCGTCCTTTTCCCCGCAGGCGGTGAGCGCGGAGAAGCCGAGCGCCAGACAGAGCACCGCGACGAGCACGGTCAATTTCTTGAAGAACTGTTTCATGGATACCTCCGTGGCGGCATTCCCGCCGATATGGACAAGTATAGCACAAAATTTTTTCGGATGCAACCGTTTGCGGGGGACGGCTGCCGAAAATCCGCGCGCGCTCATAAAAGTTTGTCCGCCGCACACAATAGGGGATAGGAGGAAACCGTATGGAAAAGTTCAGATCGGGCGAGATCGTCCCTATGTCCTGCCACTACAAGGCGTACGACAAGGACGGCAAGAGCCACGACGACCGCAAGACCTATCTCGAGAAGGGCACCACCTTCCCTCCGCTCCAACACGAGGGCGGCTATTGGGTCATGGATCACGAATGAAACGGAAGAACGGCTCCCTGCGGAGCCGTTCTTTCGTATGGATAGACCTCCGCGCGCCCGCTCCCGCGGATTTTTTTGCGCTTCCCCCCTCAAATGCGTTTACAAACGGACGGACGGATGATATAATTCGGTATAAGAAAACATGATGGAGAAGGGGGAAAAACCGAAAGGTTTCAAATCTGTGCTTATGGAAACGATATCCGCGATCGCAACGCCGCAGGGACGGGGAGGAATCGCCGTCGTGCGGATGAGCGGCGACGGCGCGCTCGCGATCGCCCGCAAGATGTTCTCCCGCAAGGGGGAATACGAGCCCGCCCGCTTCTATGTGGGTGAGATCGATTGCGGCGCGTTCACCGACCACGGCGGCTGTCTGTACTTCCGCGCCCCCCGCTCGTTCACGGGCGAGGACGTGGTGGAATTTCATTGCCACGGCGGCACCGAGATCGCCCGCGGCGTGCTCATGAGAACGATCGGGCTCGGCGCCCGCCTCGCGGAGCGGGGGGAATTCACCAAGCGCGCCTTCCTCAACGGCAAGCTCTCCCTCTCCGCCGCCGAGGGCATGATCGGGATGATCAACGCGCAGTCGGAGGCGCAGGTGCGCGCGGGGTATCTTCTCTATCGGGAGACGCTCACGGAGGAGGGCAAACGGGTGCAGGGGCTCTTGAAGGAGTGCCTCGCCCGCACGGACGCCGACCTCGACTATCCCGAAGAGGACCTCGGCGCGGACGTGCGCGCCGAAGTGATTCCCGCATTGCGGGAGGCGGCGCGCCCGTTGGAGCGGCTTGCGTCGCAGTACCGCGCGGGAAAGAAGGTGAAAAGCGGGGTGCGGGTCGCCATCTGCGGCAAGCCGAACGCGGGGAAGAGCACCCTCTTCAACGCCCTTCTCGGCACGGAACGGGCGATCGTCTCCGACATCGCGGGGACCACGCGCGACACGTTGGAGGGGGAGATCGAGCTGCACGGCGTGCTCTTCCGCCTCGTCGATACGGCGGGGCTGAGGGAGAGCGGCGACCGTTTGGAACAGGAAGGGGTGCGGCGCGCCCGCCTCGAATTGGAGGGGGCGGACGTCGTCGTATGGCTCAAAGAGGGGGAGGACCCGCCTGCGCTCGGCGTGCCCGTCATCGTCGTGGGCGCGAAGCACGACATACGGAGCGAGACGGGGTGCGACGTTTTGCTCTCCGCCCGTACGGGGGAGGGGATGGAGCGGCTGCGCGAGCTCCTCTATGAGCGCGGATACGGACGGGAGAACGAGGGCGCGTTCGTGCTCGAAGAGCGCCATTACAGCGCCGTCACGCGGGCGCTCGAAGGGGTGAAGGCGGCGCTGAGGGCGGCGGAGGAGGGGCTCCCCGCCGAGCTGTACGCCGAGGAGATGCGGCGCGCGTGGAGTGCGCTCGGAGAGATAAGCGGCGAGACGGCGACGGAGGCGATCGTCTCCGAGATCTTCGAAAAATTCTGCGTGGGCAAATGAGGAGAGGGATATGGTCAATCTCGAACTATACAGAGTATTCTATACGGTGGCGCGGTGCGGAAGCCTTACCAAGGCGGCGGAGGAGCTGTACATCTCCCAGCCCGCCGTGTCGCAGGCGATCAAACAGTTGGAGACCCAGCTCGGCACGCCGCTCTTTCACCGCATGCACAAGGGGATGGAGCTCACCGCGCAGGGGGGCGAGCTCGTGTTCGGCGACGTGGAGCGCGCGCTCCGTCTCCTCGAAGGCGTGGAGGATAAACTTGCGGAGCTCCGCGGGAGCGCCACGGGAACCCTCCGCATCGGCGCCTCCGAGACCATCTTCCAATATATCCTCTCCCCGCGCATCGTGGAGTTCCACAGGAGCTATCCGCAGGTGAAGATCGAGCTCATCTCCGACGTCTCTCCCAAGATCATCGAGATGCTTCGGAGCGACCGTTGCGACGTGGGCTTCCTCAATCTTCCCATCGCCGAGGAGGAGGGCATCGTGCTCGGGGAGAGCATCATGCTTTTGAGCGACGTGTTCGTCGCGGGCAAGGCGTTCGGGGCGTGGAAGGATAAGCCTCTCACCCTGCAAGACCTCCGCCGCTTCCCCCTCCTTCTCATGGAGGAAAAGACGGTGGCGCGCGCCTCCCTCGAACATTTTTGCCGATACCACGGCGTCAAGCTCACGCCCGCCGTGGAGGTGAACAGCTGGGACTTCATGAAGCGGCTCGTCTCCGACGGCATGGGCGTCGGCTGTATCCCCCGCGAATACGCCACGCGCCGCCTTCAAGAGGGCGAGCTGTTCGAGCTCAACGTCTCGCCGTCCCTTCCCACGCGCTCGGTGGGCATGGCGCTCCCGCGGAACGCCACTCCTTCCTTTGCGCTCCGCGCCTTCACCCACATGTTCAAATCATGACCCGCTTTTCCCTCGCCTCCGAGGCGGAGCGGACCTCGTTTGGGAATCGTTTCCCCAACCTGTATCTCAGAATCCGCCGTCTCTATGACTATCTGCTCTGCTATTGCAAGAGCGGGACGTTCGACAAGGTCGTCGCCGCGAACGCCGACGCCTCGGGCGTGCCCGCCTTCGTCTCTGTCTCCTTCTCGGAAGAGGAGGGGGAGGCGTACGAGCGGACCGCGGAGGCGTTCTTCTCCGCACCCGTGCGCGGGCGCGTCTCCGTCCCCCAACCGAAGTTCAGGGTGGAGCTCTGCGTGAAGTTCGCCGACGGCACGACCGATGGGTACGCGTACGATTTCAGGCACTTTTCGGAGAATTCCCTCCTCGCCTTTTGCGCGCCGATCGCCGAGCGCGCGGCGGTCGTGTATCGCCGCAGTTTCGGCAGACGGTAGTCCCTTCGGTGGACGAAAAGAGAGACCGCCGCATACGATATAGTACGGCAAATGCCGAGTCATACGGAGGTCTACTATGTGGAATCAATCTTGCGGATGCGGCGGTTGCGGATGCAATGGCGGGAACAGGAGCGGCAACGGAGGTTGCTGTCTTTGGAACAATCTCGTGAACGCGCTCGACAATCTCTTTTCGCCCATCGGCTGCGGTTGCAACGGCGGGAACAACAACAATTGCGGATGCGGTTGCAATAGCGGGAACGGGGGAGCCGATCTCTCCGCGTACACCGCGTGCGGCTGTGGCTACGACGACTATTACGCCCGCCAATACGCGCTCTATCCCTACAACGCCGCGAACACCAACGGCGTCTGCTCCTGTTGCTGAGGAGCGTCCGTCCATAGAGGAAAAGGCAACGGAGACGTTGCCTTTTTTCGTGTGCCGATGTCTTTTTCTTTCAAGGAATGGAAAAGGTCAGGGGGCGGAGCGGCGGAAGCGGGTGGGGGAGAGCCCCGTCTCGCGCTTGAAGAACCGCGTGAAATTGTGCGGGCTCTCGAAGTTCAGGTAGCTTGCGACCTGCGCCACGGTGTAGTCCGTCTCCAACAGGAGCCGCTTCGCCTCGGCGGTGCGCTGATCCGTGATGTACCGTTTGAGCGTGACGCCCGTCTCCGCGTGAAAGACGGCGGACAGATATTTTTCGTGATAGCCAAGCTCCTTCGCCATGTCCCGTATCCTGATCTCGGAGAAGCGGTGCCACGAGATGAAGTTCTTCATGTTCTCGCAGAGGGCGGCGCGCGCGGGAACGCTCTCCCGTCTCTCCGCCGTCTGTCCCCGCGCGAGCTCGATGAGAATCTGCGTGGCGAGGTATTGCGAGCGGACGGAGCGGGGGAGCTCCGCCTCGGAGGCGAGGAGCATGCCCGCGAGCATGCGCAGGACGGTCCCGTCCGCATATCTGCCCTGCGGCGGCAGGGAGAGTGAGGCGGGCAGGGCGGGACAGCGGAAGTGCATCCAATAGAATCTGCACGCGCACACGCGCGTCCCGTGCTGGAAGCGCGTGGGCGGCATGATGAGATATTCGCCCTCCTTCACCTCGTATTCCCTGTCCTCGTCGGCGATGTAGAGCACGCCCTCGGTGACGAGCATCAGCTCGTACTCATAGAGGCGCCGCGTGAGATGTTTCCACCCCCGCTCGGGCGAGATGAATTCCCCGAACCAGAGCATTTCGACGGGGGTTTGCAGATCGAAGTGTAACATATTCCCTTTTGATACTTTTTGATTTCGGAATGAGATTGCTTTTTTTGTCCGTTCTTCTATAATGATTGTACCATATCGTTTGCGTTTTGGCAAGACAGAAGAAAAAAATTTTCAAAAAGAAGGGGGAATATGCGATCATGAAAGGGAAAAGAGGAAAAACCTGCGCAACGGCGGCGCTCTGCGCCTTACTTTGTGTACCGCTCACCTTAGGCGCGCTTGCAGGGTGCGGCGGCAAGAAGGCGGGGGCGACCGAGCAGACCGACAAGGCGGACAGCGCCGACGTCGCCTTCACGGGCGTTGCCTCCGTCGTCAACGAGGACAGCTATGCGAAGAATGCGCTCGACAAGGAGGTCGACTATCTTCTCTCGCTCGACCGCGACAAGCTGCTCTTCAACTTCCGCGAGAACGCGGGGCTCGATACGGGCAGCGCGAGCCGCTACGGCGGGTGGGAGAATTCCCTCATCGCGGGGCACACGATGGGGCACTATCTCACCGCGATCGCACAGGCGTATGCCAACGCGGGGACTTCCGCGGCGGATCGGAGCGCGCTCCGCAAGCAGATCGACGCCATCGTCAAGGCGTTGGAGGAGTGTCAGGACGTCACCTATGAAAGCTCGTGCGAGACGGGCGCGGAGGAGGGCTTCCTCTGGGGGGCGAACTCCACCCATCCCTCGAGCGTGGAGTTCCAATTCGACAACGTGGAGCGGGGCAGGACCAACATTGCCAGCGAGGCGTGGGTGCCTTGGTACACGATGCACAAAATTTTAGCGGGGCTCCTCGACGTCTATACGCTCGCGGGGAACGAGACGGCGCTCAAAGTCGCAAAGGGCTTGGGCGATTGGGTGTATGCGCGCGTCTCCCAATGGAACGAGGCGACGAGAAAGACGGTGCTCTCCACCGAATACGGCGGCATGAACGATTGTCTCTATACCCTCTATTCGTTGACGGGGGAGAAGAACTACGCGGTCGCGGCGCATGCGTTCGACGAGGACATCCCCACGCAGGGGACGTTCGGCTCCAAGTCGATGATCGACCGCATCCTCGCCGAGGATGAAAATTACCTCCGCGGACAGCATGCGAATACGACCATCCCCAAGGTGATCGGACTCCTGAACGGCTACATCACGGCGCGGGACGCCAACGTGGCGGGCGTGGACACCCATACCTATCTCGAAGTCGCGGAGAAGTTCTGGACGCGCGTCGTCGAGCACCATTCCTATGTGACGGGCGGAAATTCCAACGACGAGCATTTCCAATCGGACGACTCGCAGTGGGCGATCAAGTCCAACATCAACTGCGAGACCTGCAACACCTATAACATGCTCAAACTCTCGCGCATGCTCTTTTCGCTCACCAAGGAGAAGAAATATCTCGACTACTACGAGAATACCTACATCAACGCCATCCTCTCCTCGCAGAATCCCGAGACGGGCATGACGATGTACTTCCAGCCCATGGCGCCCGGGTACTTCAAGGTGTATTCCTCGGAATTCGACCATTTCTGGTGCTGTACGGGGAGCGGCATGGAGAGCATGAGCAAGCTGAACGACAGCATCTATTACACGGCGGGCAACGCGACGTATGTCGCCATGTACATGAGCTCGACGTATCAGTCGGACGGCGTGGAGCTTGCGATGACCGCCGACCTCGAAACTTCCGACGAGGTGACCATCAAGGTGACGAAGGGCGAGACCGTCTTGCGCCTCCGCCTCCCCGATTGGACCACGAAGTTCGAACTCAAAGTGGGGGAGAACGTCATCCCCACGAGCGGAGAGGAAGCGTTTGCCTCCGTCGAAGTCTCCAAGGGGGACACCGTGACGCTCACGCTCGGGAAGACAGTCACCGTGCACACCCTGCCCAATGCGAACGGCGTGTATGCCTTCAAGTACGGTCCCTTCGTGCTCTCGGCAGAGCTCGGCACCGACCACACCGACCAATCCGCCGACACCGAGGCGCACGGCGTGCAGGTGAAAAAGGCGAAGGCGGCTTCGGGCATCGTGACGAGCTACCAAACGTCCAACAACTCCCTGTCCGACTTCCGCAACAACATCGCTACATACATGACGAGGGGCGCGGACGGGAAGTTCACCCTGACGGGCATCGAGGGGGGACCGCTCACCTATTCCCTGCATTACAAGCAGTATCAACAGCGCTATGCCATCTATCTCACCTTCCTCGGCGAGGACGGCTCGCAGGAGTCCGCTCCCACCGTCGAGGCGACGGAGATCGAGTCCGTCATCCAGCCCGGGCGCGGTCAGTACGAGGGCGGCGGTTTCCTCGAAGACAACGGCTCCACGGGCAGCGACGGAGAGGGGCGGTTCGCGCACGCGGACGGGAGCTTCTCCTATTGGGTCGGCGTTGACAAGGCGGCGTCGGACTCCAACTATATCATGACGGCGCTCGCCAAAGCCGACAACGGAAAGACGTTGAAGCTCTCCGCGGGCGGGAAGGTGTTCTATGAAAAGAAGCTGAACTATACGGGCACGGACGACATCTATGACGTGTATATCCCCATCCCCGCTTCCGTCGTGAACGGCGCCGAGAGCAAGACGTTGGGCGCGGCGGGCTCCGAGTCCACCAAAGACCGCGTGAAGATCACGGTGACGGGTGCGGCAGGGGAGACCTCCGCGGCGCTCCATACCTACTTCAAGACGGTGAAGATCGCGGGCGGGGCGCACGACGAGAGCATCGCCTACTTCGTCGATTGCGGCGATTACGATCCCTCCACCCTGTCTGCGGGCGATCGGTTCGGCATGATGAATTCGGTCACCGAACAGGCGTACGGCTTTGACCCCGTGACGGGCAGGATGTGGGGCGTCTGGGACGAGGCGGCCTCCGATACATGGCGGGGCGGCGCGCCCATTGCGGGAAGCGTCGCGACCAATTCGACGTGGGCGCAGGAGAACCAGAATCCCGCCGTCGAGGACGGCGCGGCAAAGACGGCGACCAACCGCTATACCAAGAACCAATTCGAAGAGAATTGGCAAACGTTGAAGATCGGGTATAAATTCGAATTGCCCGACGGCAATTATACCGTCAAGCTGTACTTCTCCGACCCGTGGGGATGCTCCAAACATGCGGACGTCGCGGCGAACGGAAGAAGTCGGCTCACCGATGTCGCCTGCGGAACGGAAGTGAGCTTCTCCGTGACCGTCTCGGGCGGGGAACTCCTCCTCGAGATCACCAATCCCGTCAACACGTCGGCGAACGATTTGTGCATCAACCTGTGCTATATCGTCATCGCATTCGCATGACGAAGCGATCTTCCCCCGCCCGCTTCGCGCGGGGGGCGCGCAACACATATGAAAGAGCGGAGGGCGTTTGCCCTCCGCTCTTTCATGGCGCGCCAAGTGAAACCTAAATTGAACTAATTTGTTCGGTTTAGGTTTTTCTTTTGCTCTCAAAGGACAGGAACGGGCGGCGGTTTATGCCGCGAAAGGCTCTTGACATGAGAAAGACGTGCGGTAGGCTGTTTGCCAAAGGCAAGAAAAAGCCCCGCAGGGGCGGGTTACTTGGCGCATTGCCATAAATACCGCACGTCTGCGAGGCTCGTGTCAAGAGCACCGTGGAATAAATAGCCGCCCGT
>CANPXX010000041.1 GCA_947587085.1 uncultured Clostridia bacterium
GCGGTCGAATGGCTGGGACACAGAGTGTTTGCCGCAAACTGCATCAGCCCTGCGGGCTGTGCACCGGGGCGCGCCGCCAAAGGCGCAAGTCCCTTCGTCCGCACCAAAAAAATCTGAAGAGAGCTTTCTCTTCTGATTTTTTGTATACCGAACCCACGAAGGGACTTGAGGGTGGAGGCGATTGCGGGAGCAATCGGTTTGCGGTCGAATGGCTGGGACACAGAGTGTTTGCCGCAAACTGCATCAGCCCTGCGGGCTGTGCACCGGGGCGCGCCGCTAAAGGCGCAAGTCCCTTCGTCCGCACCAAAAAATCTGAAGAGAGCTTTCTCTTCTGATTTTTTGTATTCCGAACCCACGAATACCCTATATACCGACTTTGGAGCGTGCCGAAGGGGCGCATGCACAAAAAGGAGCGAAACTCCATACAATAGAGTCGGTATGAAAAAGCTCACGGCATTTTGTTTTTCGGGGACGGGGAACACGCGGTATATCGTCGAATACCTCTGCGGCAAGCTCTCGGGAGAGTATGACTGCGAGATCTGCTCCCTTCCCTTTCACGGCGACGCGGGGCGGGCGATCGCGGCAAGCGATGTCCTTCTCTTTGCCTTTCCCATTTACGGCTCCGAACCGCCCATCCCCATGCGGCAGTTCGTTCACGTCTGCGGAGAGCGCCTCCGCGGGAAGAAGGTCGCCATCGTCGAGACGCAATATTTCTATTCGTGCGACGGTGCGGCGGGAATCGGGCGGACCGTCCGCAAATACGGGGGAAAGGTCCTGTGGGCGGAGATGTTCAACATGCCCAACAACCTCTCCGACTGCAAGGCGTTTCCCATCAAAAACGGCGAAGAGATCGCGCCCGTTCTCGAAAAGGCGCGGCGGCGCGCCGACCGCTTTGCCGCCAAGATCGTCGGCGGCAAGATGTGTTTGCGCGGCTTTTCGCCCGTCTCCCACGCGCTCGGCTATTGTTCCCAGCGGATGTTCTGGCGGAAGGGGGAAGCCGCAAAGCGAAGCCGTCTCAAAATCGACAAAACCCGATGTGTGCGGTGCGGGCTGTGCGTGCGGCAATGCCCCGTGAACAATCTGCGGCGCGCCGACGACGCGATTCAGCCGCTCGGGCGCTGCGTGCTCTGTTACCGTTGCGTCAATCTCTGTCCGAAACAGGCGATCACCCTCATCGGGTCCGCCCCTCCGACAGTTCAATATAGAGGTCCGAAATGAAAAGGGCGCCCGTGTGGGCGCTCTTTCGTCAGAAGCGGTAGGGAGTCGTCTGATAGACGAAGTTGAGCCAATTGTTGTAGAACAGATTGGCGGTGGACGACCAGCCCATGCGGATCTGTTCGCGGTAGTGGGGCGAGAAGTAATGGAGGGGCTTTTCGATGGGGAGCCCGCGGGAGAGGTCGCGTTCGTATTCCCGCTTCAATGTGTCCCTGTCGTATTCCATATGCCCGAGCACGTACACTTCGCTGTGCGAGAGATTGCTGATGACGGAGGCGCCCGCCTGCTTGGACAGGGCGAGAACTTTGAGTTGCGGCTCGCGGCGGATGTCCTCCGTCCGCACGGTGGAGTGCCGCGAGTGGCACATATGGAAGAGGTCGGAGATTCCCCGCATGAGGGGGTCGCCCCGCTCTTCGGTCTCCTTTTTGTGGGCGAACACGCCGAAGAGCTTGTGCGGAAGGGGAATCTTCTCGATTCCATAGAAGTAATGGAGCGCCGCCATCGCCCCCCAACAGATGAAGATGGTGGAGGTGACGTTGGTGCGCGTGAAGTCAAAGAGCTTGGTGAGCTCGTCCCAATAGGCGACGGAGGAGAAGGGCATATCCTCGACGGGTGCGCCCGTCACGATCATGCCGTCGAAATGCCGCTGCTTCACCGTCTCGAAGGGCTGATAAAATCGGTCGAGGTACGCCGCTTCGGTGTTTTTGGAGCGGTAGCTCTCGGTGTGGATGAGCGTGATGTTCACCTGCAGGGGGGAGTTGGAGAGCAACCGCATGAACTGCGTCTCCGTCTCCTTCTTGGTGGGCATGAGATTGAGGATGGCGATCTCGATGGGGCGGATATCCTGCTTCCCCGCCCGCTCTCTGTCCATCACGAAGATCTGTTCGTCGCGCAGGACGGAATAGGCGGGAATGTTTTTATCGATGACGATGGGCATGGAGTCCTCCTCAACGGACGACGGCGAGCGCTTGTTCGAGATCGGCGATGATGTCGTCCGCATGCTCGATGCCGACGGAGAGCCGCACGAGGTTGGGCGCGATGCCCGCCGCGATGAGATCTTGTTCCGAGAGCTGGCGGTGCGTGGTGGAGGCGGGATGGAGAATGCAACTGCGTACGTCGGCGACGTGCGTCTCCTGCGTGATCAGGTGCAGACTCTCCATAAAGCGCGCGCAATCCTTCACCGAGCCGCGGATCCCGAAGCTCATCATGCCGCCCATGCCTTTCGGCAGATACTTCTCTGCGAGCCGATGGTAGGGATCGGAGGGAAGGGAGGGATATTTCACCCATTCGACGGCGGGATGTCCGCTCAGGTACGCGGCGACCTTCTCCGCGTTGCGGCTGTGCCGCTCCATGCGGAGGGCGAGGGTGTCGCACCCGAGGAAGGTCAAAAAGGCATTCTGCGGGCTCATGATGGCGCCCGTGTCCCGTATCATCTGGGCGCGGCACTTGGTCCCGAACGCCACGGGGAGGTCGGCATACACGAGCCCGTGGTAGCTCTCGTCGGGGCGGTTGAAATCGGGATAGCGGGGATTGTCCTTAAAGACGAAGTTCCCTCCGTCCACGATCATCCCGCCGAGCGCGGCGGCGTGCCCGTCGAGATACTTGGAGGTGGAGTGCACCACGAGATGCGCCCCGAGCGAGAAGGGACGGCACAGGATGGGGGTAGCAAGGGTGTTGTCCACGACGAAGAGCAAGCGGTGGCGCTCGCAGAGAGAGGCGATCTTGCTGAAATCGAGGACGCTGATGACGGGGTTCGCTATGGTCTCCGCAAAGATAAATTTCGTGCGGTCGTCGATGAGCGTTTCGATCTCCTCGGCGCTCGCGTTCACGTCGAAGAAGCGGCATTCCACGCCGAATTTGGGCAGGGTGACCGAGAAGAGATTGAAGGACCCGCCGTAGATCTCCTTGGCGCACACCACGTTGTCGCCCGCGCGGCAGAGCGTCATGGTGAGCAGGGTGACGGCAGACATGCCCGAGGCGCACCCGATGGCGCAGACGCCCTCTTCGAGCGACGCGATCTTCTTTTCGAGCGCGTCCACGGTGGGATTGGCGAGGCGGGAATAGAAGAACCCGTCCGATTTGAGGTCGAAGAGGTCCGCCATCTTCTGCGAATCACCGTAGAAGAAGGTGGTGCTTTGGCAGATGGGGGGGATGCGGCTCTCGCCCGTCTCGGGGCGATAGCCCGCCTGTACACAGCGCGTTTCCGGTTTGTAGTTCATAGAGTACCTCTCATTGTATAAAATCTTTGGCGGCGCGGTCGAGCGCGCGTTTTTGGTCGCGTTCCCGAAGCGCCTGTTTTTTGTCGTACGTGTGTTTCCCCTTGCAGAGCGCGACCTCCACTTTGACGAGCGCGTCCTTGAAGTAGATGCGGAGGGGAACGAGGGTAAAGCCCTTTTCGTTGATCTTCCCCGCGATCTTTGCGATCTCGTCGCGGTGCAGGAGGAGCTTTCTGTCCTTGCGGGAATCCCGCGTGGAGAAGGCGCCGCTCTTATCATACAGGGCGATGTGCATGTTTTTCAGGAAGAGCTCGCCGCCCCGCAGTTCGCAAAAGCTCTCCGAGAGGGAGGCGCGCCCGTTGCGGAGCGACTTCACTTCGCTCCCTTCGAGCACGATGCCCGCCTCGTACTTGTCGCCGATGAAGTATTCGAAGGAGGCGGATTTATTGAAAGCGATCACCTTCATCGGTTCGCCTCCGTCTTTTCAAGATAGCCGAAGTGGACGCGCCGCGCCCCCCAATCCACGCCGACCACCCGCACGCGGATGCTCTCGCCGAGGCGGAAGGAGGTCTTTGTCCCGCGGAGCAGAAACTTCTCTTCCGCGAATTCGTAGCTGTCGTCGGGGAGCGTTTCGAGGGGGATGAAGCCCTCCACCGTATTGGGGAGCTCCGCAAAGAGCCCGAAGGAGGTGACGCCCGAGATCACCGCCTCATAGAGTTCGCCGATCTTATCCTGCATGTAGGCGACGATATAGAGCGCGTCCACGTCGCGCTCCGCGTCGGTGGCGTTGCGCTCGCAGAGCGAAGATCGCGCGGCGGCTTCCTTCACGGTATCCTTATATTTCGTGCACGCGCGCGCGGGCGAGAGGAGCGCCTCCTTGATGATGCGGTGGATGCACAGGTCGGGATAGCGGCGGATGGGGGAGGTGAAGTGACAATAGCACTCCGAGGCGAGCCCGAAATGCCCCTTATTGTCGGGGGAATAGACCGCTTTGCTCATCGAGCGGAGCATGACGCGGTTCACGAGCGAATAGACGGGCGAACCCTCCAGCTTGCGGAGGATATCGCGATAGTCGGAGGGGGAGACGTGCTTGGGATCCAAACGCGCGTCCGCGCCGACCTCCTTCAAAAATTCGCGGAAGGAGATCGCCTTCTCCTCGGCGGGCGGTTCGTGCACGCGGTACACGAAGGGGACTTCGAGCTCGGTCATGAGGGACGCGACGCTCTCGTTGGCGAGCACCATGAACTGTTCGATCATTTCGTGCGCGAGAAGGCGTGCATAGTCGGGGAGGAAGATCTTCCCGTTCTCGTATAAGATCTTGGCTTCCTTGACGTCGAGCGCCACGCCGCCGCGCGCGTCGCGCGCCCGTTTGAGGATGTGCGTGAGCGACATCGCCGTGTCCACAAAGCCGATGAGGTCGGGATAGGTCCGCCGCGCCGCCTCGTCGCCGTCATAGATCGCCTGTACGGCGGTATAGGTCATGCGGTGACGGGAACGGATGACGGAGGGAACGACCCGCTTTTCCAGCACCTTGCCGCGCGAGTCCACCGTCATGAGACAGGAGAGCGTGAGCCGATCCACTCCCTCGTTGAGAGAGCAGATGCCGTTGGAGAGCGCCTTCGGGAGCATGGGGAGAACGCGGTCGGGAAAATAGACGCTCGTGCCGCGCGTGAACGCCTCGCGGTCGATGGCGCTCCCCGCCTTCACATAGTGCGACACGTCGGCGATGTGCACGCCGAGGAAGTACTTTCCCTGCGATTCGCGGATGGAGACGGCGTCGTCGATGTCCCGCGTGTCCTCGCCGTCCACGGTGACGATGAGTTGGTCGCGTAGATCCAGCCTTCCCGAGAGTTCGGAGGAGGGGTCCCGCCGCGCCAGCTTGTCGGCTGCCGCGACGACGTCGTCCGGGAACTCCTCGCGCAGACGGTGCGCGCGGATGAGGGCAAGCTCCTCCACGAAGAAGTCGCCGCCCGCGCCGAGCACTTCGACGATCTCGCCCGAGGGGGAGCGCCCCTCGTACGAGGTGATGCGCGCCACCGCCTTTGCGCCGTCCCCGCACCCGTTCACCGCGGCGGCGGGGATATAGACGTCCTCGGAGAACTTCTTCTCGTCGGGGTGGAGATAGCCGCCCTTCCTCTCGCGGCGGAAGGTGCCCACGATCTCCCGATACCCGCGCGAAAGGACGGCGAGCACCTCGCCTTCATCGCTCGAACGTGCGTCCGAGAGGGGAATGGCGAGCACGGTGTCCCCGTGCAGGGCGCCGTGCAGAAAGCGGTGGGGGACGAAGAGATCGGGCGAGCCGTCCTCCGGGACGAAGAAGCCGAAGCCGCGCTCGTTGCCCGACAGCGTCCCGCGCATGGCGCGGAACTGTTCCGCCGTCCCGAAGCGCATGCGGGAGTCCGTGAGGAGCTCCCCCTCGCGGCACAGCGCGCGGAGCATATCTTTGACGGCGAGGCTTTCCCGCTTGCCGAGTTTCAGTTTTTTGGAGATCTGCTCGTCGGTGAGGAGGGCGAAGGAGCCGTCCTTGATCTTTGCGAGCAGCATTTGTTTTGCGTTCAAGCGTTCACCTCGATAGGGGGGTCAGACGTTCAAAAAAACGGGCAGCCGTGCGCCGCCCGTTTTCTTATGTTCGGTGGTTCAGAGCGCCCAGATGGCGTCGATCTGCAAAATGAAAAATACGACGGCGAGCACGCCGAGCACGGCGAGACAGATCATCGTCCACATCTTGAGCTTGGCTTCGGTGGATTTGCCCTTATTTTTCCCGTAGAACGTTTCGCTGGACCCGCCGAGCGCGTCGATGCCCTGAGAGTTCCCGGGCTGAAGCATGACGAGAATGATGGCAGCGATGGCGGCGACGCCCATCGCGACGATGAGAGAGAGACTCACGATGCGGTAGGGCAGCAAGTCGATGGGGACCAAAAGTGACGATATGATAGAAGCGAATTTCATTCTCTAGGATTCCTTTTTCCAAAATGCTTAAAAAGTATAGCACATCCGATCGGAAAAGACAAGTTATTTTCATGCCTTTTTGCAAATTCTTCGGCGAAAAACATTTTCTCGGGGGGATTTTTTTCTTTTTCCTCCGAGGAATTGACAAATTTTCGGCACTATATTATAATGGCGGCATGGGCAATCTCGTTTTGATCGGCATGCCGTCCTCGGGGAAGAGCACGGCGGGCGTGCTCCTCGCCAAGAAGATGGGGTACGGCTTCATCGATTGCGACCTCCTCATTCAGGGCGAAGAGGGGGCGCTCCTCTCGGACCTCATCGAGCGGCACGGCGCGGAGGGATTTTTGAAGATCGAAGAGCGCGTGAACGCGGGGCTCGCGGCGGACCGTTGCGTCATCGCCACGGGCGGGAGCGTCTGCTACTGCCCGCGCGCCATGGAGCACTTAAAGACGCTCGGCACAGTCGTCTATCTCGAGATCGGCGCGGCGGAGGCGGAGCGGCGGATTCCCGACCTCGAACGGCGGGGCGTGGTGATGTGCGGCAACGTGACGACCTTGGAGGAACTTCACCGCGAACGGGCTCCGCTCTATGAACGGTATGCGGACGTCACCGTCCACTGCGGCGGCATGACGTTGGACGAGACGGTCGCGGCGATCGCGCGCGCGGCGGGGGTCGTCCTATGAGAATCTGTATTTACGGCGCGGGCGCGATGGGGACGAGCCTCGGCGCCCTCCTCGTCCGCCACGGCGTGGAGTGCGACTTTGTCACCCGCGCGGGGCGCTTTCTCGATGCGCTCAAACTGCACGGCGCGGTGATCAACGGCTATCCCGCCCTGCCCGTCCGTGCGCTTTCCCCCGAGGAGATGGAGGGCAAATACGACGTCGTGTTCCTCGCCACCAAACAGCGGGAAAACGCCGAAATCGCGCGCTTCCTCTCGGCATATCTCGAAGAGGACGGCGCGCTCGTGAGCGTGCAGAACGGTCTCCCCGAGCGGGAGCTCGCCGAAGTGCTCGGCGCCGACCGCGTGTACGGATGCGCGCTCTCGTGGGGCGCGGAAAAGGTGGGGGACGGGAAGGTGGAGGTCACCTCGGAGAACGGGTTCCATTTTGCGGTCGGAGCCTATGGCGCGGGCGCACGCCTCGGGGAGATCGCCGCGATGCTCTCCCGCGCGGGAAAGACGGAGACGGGGAAGCTCGCGGAGATCCGCTTTGCGAAGCTCGCCGTCAACGCGTCGTTTTCCACCCTCTCGGCGATCTCGGGGCTCGCCTTCTACGAGCTCGCCCGCACGCAGAGACCGCTCCTCCATGCGCTTATGCAGGAAGTCTTTGCGGTGGCGAGGGCGTACGGATGCAAGAAATTGCCGCTGAACGGGCACAACCTGTTCCGCGTATTCGGGCTTTTTGGCGGCGCGCTCATGCCGATCGCTATGAAGAACTATAAAAGCACCCGATCGGGCATGCTGCTCGATCTCGAAGCGGGGCGGCGGTGCGACGTCGATTTCGTCGCGGGAGCCTGTATCGCCGCCGCGCGGGAGAAGGGAATGCGAACGCCGCTTTTGGAGCGGGCGGTGGACCTCGTCCACGGCGTGGAGAACGGCTTTGCGGAGATCGCGCCCGAGACGCTCGAATTTTTGACGGAGGAGTGATTTCCCTCCCCTTGCGCCGATACGGAAGAGGGAAAGGAGTGGATATGGACTATAAAAAACTTGCGGAGAGACTGTTCCCCGGCGCCTATCCGACGCCCGAGGAGTACGAGCGGCGGTATCCGCCGCGCGACTTGCCCGCGGGAGCGGAAGTGACCCGCCTCGCGCCGTCGCCGACGGGATTCATCCACCTCGGCAATCTGTTCGCGGCGATCGCGAACGAGCGCGTCGCCCATCGGAGCGGGGGCGTCCTGTACCTCCGCATCGAGGATACCGACTTGAAGCGCAAGGTAGACGGCGCCGTGGAAGCCGTCATTCGGGCGCTCCGCTACTTCGACATCACCTTCGACGAGGGGGCGGAGATCGGCGGGAGCGACCTCTATGCGCCGTGGTACCAGCGCGAGCGCGCGGAGATATACCGCGCCTTTGCCAAGCGGCTCGTCGAACAGGGGCGTGCCTATCCGTGCTTCTGCACGGAGGAGGAGCTCGCGGCGCTTCGGGAGGAGCAGACCGCGAAGAAGCTCGTCACGGGCTATTACGGCGCCTATGCGAAGTGCCGCTCCCTCGGCGAGGAGGAGATCTACCGCAATCTCGATGCGGGCAAACCGTATGTGTTGCGGCTCCGCTCCCTCGGCGACGCGGAGAAAAAGATCAAGTTCCGCGACGCGGTGAAGGGGGAGATCACGGTCACGGAGAACGATCAGGACATCGTCATTCTGAAATCGGACGGTATCCCGACCTACCACTTCGCCCATGCGATCGACGACCACTTCATGCGGACGACCCTCGTCATCCGCGGCGAGGAGTGGCTTGCCTCGCTTCCCATCCATCTCGAACTCTTCGGCGCGCTCGGCTTCAAGCCGCCCCGCTACGGGCACAATTGTTCCCTCATGAAGCAGGACGGACCCACCCGCCGCAAGCTGAGCAAGCGCAAGGACCCCGAGCTCGCCTTGGAATTCTACCGCAAGGAGGGGTACTTCCCCCGCGCGGTGAAGGTGTATATGCTCACCCTCCTCAATTCCAACTTCGAGGAGTGGTATCTGAAAAATCCCGAGGCGCCCCTCGAGACCTTCCCGTATAAAGTGGAGAAGATGGGGAAGAGCGGCGCGCTCTTCGACCTCGATAAACTCAACGACATCTCCAAGAGCGAACTCGCGCGGCTCACCGCGGAGGAGATGCTCGCCTTCTTGAAGGGGTGGGCGGAGGAGTTCGGCTCGGACGCGGAGAAGGCGTACTTTGTAGAGGAGGAAAAACTGCTGAGTGCGCTCTCGCTCTGCATGGGCGTTGGCGGGAAGAAGCGCAGGAAGGACTTCGTCACCGCCTCGCAGGCGATGAAAACCATCTCCTATTTCTTCGCCGCGCCCGTCCGCGAGGACGAATACGCGGTGGACGCGCCCACGCGCCGCGCCCTTCTCGACGGGTTTCTCGCCCGCTATGACGAGGCGGACGACTCCGCGGCGTGGTTCGCCAAGGTGAAGGAGGTAGCGGCGGAGAACGGCTTCGCGGCAGAGATGCGCGACTTCAAGGCTTCTCCCGAGAACTACCGCGGGAGCGTCGCCGATGTGGCGGAGGTGTTGCGCATCGCCGTGACGGGCAGGGCGAACACGCCCGATCTTTGGACGATCATGCACATTCTCGGCGGAGAGGAGACGCGCGCCCGCGTGGCACGCGCGAAGGAGGAAGCGTGAGCAGGGCAGACGAGATCTTCATCGCAAATTGCAAGGACATTTTGGAAAACGGCGTATGGGACACCGACCAAAAGGTTCGTCCGCATTGGGAGGACGGCACGCCCGCGCATACCGTCAAGAAGTTCGGCATCGTCAACCGCTACGACCTCAGGGAGGAATTCCCCGTGCAGACCATCCGCCGTTGCGCGTTCCGCTCGTGCATCGACGAGCTCCTCTGGATCTGGCAGAAGAAGAGCAACAACGTCCGCGACCTCCGCTCGCATATCTGGGACAGCTGGGCGGACGAGAGCGGCTCCATCGGGAAGGCGTACGGCTACCAGCTCGCGCAGAAGGCGGTCTACGAGGAGGGGGAGTTCGATCAGGTGGACCGCGTGCTCTACGATCTCAAACATAACCCCGCTTCGCGGCGCATCCTCACCAATCTGTACAATTTTCAGGACCTGCACGAGATGCACCTCTATCCGTGCGCGTACTCCATGACCTTCAACGTCTCGGGGCATACGCTCAACGGCATCCTCAACCAACGCTCCAACGATATGCTGACCGCGAACAATTGGAACGTGGTGCAGTACGCCGTTCTCCTCATCATGTTCGCGCAGGTGAGCGGATTGGAGGCGGGGGAGCTGGTGCATGTCATCGCCGACGCCCACCTCTACGACCGCCATGTGCCCCTCGCGGAGGAGCTCATCCGTCGGGAGCCCATGAAGGCGCCCAAGCTGGTCGTGGACCGCTCCGTCAAGAATTTTTACGACTTCACGGTGGATAGCTTCCGCCTCGAAGGGTACGAATACCATCCCTTCGACGTCAAGATCCCGGTGGCGATATGAGAGCGATCTTCCATGCGGACAGAAGGTGGGGAATCGGCAAGAACAACGGACTGATGTTCTCCCTCCCCAAGGACATGAAGTTCTTCCGCGAGACGACGGCGGGCAAAGTCGTTGTCATGGGCTTGAACACGCTCCGCAGTTTCCCCGAGGGAAAACCGCTGAAAAACCGCGTCAACATCGTGCTCAGTCCCGAGGAGGTGGAGGGCGCGGTCACCGTCCATCATTTGGACGAGCTCTTTGCAGAAGTCAAAAAGTACCCGCCCCAAGACGTGTTCGTGATCGGCGGCGCGAGCGTGTACCGCGCGCTGTTGCCCTATTGCACCGAGGCGCTCGTCACCAAGGTGGACGCCGATGGGGGAGCGGACGCGTTTGCGCCCGACCTCGACGCGGACGAACGGTTCGCCCTCCTCTTTGAGAGCGCACCCGAGACCGACAACGGCTATTCCATCCGCTTCTGTACCTATCGGAACAGAGACGTCCAACCCTATTGACGATTGCCGCAAGAGTATTTCCCGCCCGCATATTCTTTATTGTATAAAGGCGGCACAAGGCGCTTTGCGCCGAAGTAGCCGAGAGCCCACGTCCATTGGACGTGGGCTCTCGAGTCGAAACATCTCGACCTTGTTTATAATGCGGTAGAGATTTTTCGACTTCGGCTTCGCCTCCGCTCAAAATGACATAATTGGAGATGCGCGGCGGGCAAAATGACATAATTGGAGCTTTGCGTTGGGCAAAATGACAAAAAGGGCGCCCGTCCATTTTCTCTAATGTCATGCCTCCCCGCGCGAGGCTCCTATTGTAGACCAAGCGCGGCACGCCCCGTAGGCGAAGCCGCTACTTTTTGTCATGTTGAGCCGAGCGCCCGCGCCCAATGGGCGCGGGCGCTCGAGTCGAAACATCTCGACCTTGTTTATAATGCGGTAGAGATTTTTCGACT
>CANPXX010000042.1 GCA_947587085.1 uncultured Clostridia bacterium
TGCCCCGAGACGTGAATCTTTTCCAAGCTCTCGTACACCACCTTCGCGCCCTTTCGGTAGAGATTGTTGATGACGCGGTAGATCATGCGCTCGTTGCCCGGGATGGGGCTCGCCGAGATGATGATGGTGTCGTTGGCGCCGATAGTGACCTTGTTGAAATCGCCCGACGCCATGCGCGTGAGCGCGCTCATGGGCTCGCCCTGCGAACCCGTGGAGACGATGACGATCTCGCGGTCGAAGAAATTCTTCGTCTTTTCCACGTCCACGAGCACGCCCTCGGGGATGGTGATCTCCCCGATCTTCGCCGCCGCCTCCACGACGTTGAACATGCTCCGCCCCGAGAGCGCCACCTTGCGGCGGTACTTCACCGCGATGTCGATGATCTGTTGCAGGCGGTGCACGTTGGATGCGAAGGTCGCGATGATGATCCTGCGGTCGGCATGCTCGGCAAAGAGATGTTCGAGGGTGGTGCCGACCACCTTCTCGCTCATCGTAAATCCCTGCCGCTCGATGTTGGTGCTCTCGCCGAGGTAGAGGAGCACCCCCCGCTTGCCGTACTCCGCGATCTCCGCGAGGTCGATGGGCTTGCCCGCCACGGGGGTGAGGTCGATCTTGAAATCGCCGCTGTGGAAGATGACGCCGTACGGCGTCTCCACGGCGAGCGCCGTCGCCCCCGCGATGGAGTGGTTGACGTTGACGATGTCCACCGTGAACACCCCCGCCTTGATGCGGTCCTTGGGCGCGACGGTGACGAGGTTGACGTTGTTCATGCGGTGCTCGCGGAGCTTGTTGTCCACGAGCGCCAGCGTGAGCTTGGTGCCGTAGACGGGCGTATCCGCTTTGAGTTCCTTCATGAGATAGGGCACGCCGCCGATGTGGTCCTCGTGCCCGTGGGTGAGGAACACGCCGCGGATCTTGTTCTTGTTGTTCACGAGGTAGGTGATCTCGGGGAACACGAGGTCGATCCCCGGCATCTCCTCGGTGGGGAAGATGATGCCCGCGTCGATGACGATGATGTCGTTGCCGTACTCGATCGCGGTCATGTTCTTGCCGATCTCGCCCACGCCGCCGAAGAAGAGCACCTTGACGGCTTTTGCTCCCCTCTTGCGGCTCCCGCGCTCCGTCGGCGCTTCGGGCGCCTCCGTGCGCTTTTGCCCCTTCTGCGGCGCGCGCTTCTCCGCGGCGCCCCCCTCCGCCTTCTTCGGAGCGGGCTTTGCGGGGGCGCTCTTCGCCTCCGCCTTCTTTGCGGGAACGCTCTTTGCCTCCGCCGACGGGGCGGCGGGCGCGATGCGCGTCCCCTTTCCCTTGGCGCGGGAGCGGCGGTGCGGTTTCAGCCCCGCCTCCTCCATCGCCTCCGCGGTGCGCTCGGTCCCGAGACTGCGCTTTTCCTGTTCGCGGTTGTACGCCTCGATGCCGTTCAGAATGGCAAGCTCTATGGCGTCGGCGCCCTTCGCGCGCCCCTTTTGCGGTTCTGTTGTCTTATTTTTCAAAAGCTCTCCTTTTTGTCCGCGTACGACAAAGCGGGAGAGCGCTTCGTCTCCCCGCATCCGTCCGTCTGCGAACGACCGTTATTTCGATGTTAAAAATCCAAGTCCGACTTCTCGACGAGTGCGGTCTTGATGAGTCCTTCTTTGAGGAGCGCCTCCTCGCTGCGGAAGGCGTACTGCGCCGTGTAGTCCACGGGCTCGCGTTCCTCATATACGGCGCCGAAATGCTCCATGACGAGCTCGACGAGGCGAAGGGCGCGTTTGAGCGCCACCCCGCTCTTGATCTTCACCATCATGGGCGTCTTTTCATACATTTTCGTGTCCCCCGCGAACTTCTGGTGATACACGCTCTCGGGGAACTCCTCGGGATTGAGCGCGACGTAGAGGCAGAGCGTCTTGCCGCGCACGCCGATCTTCGCGACCGTCTCCCTGCCGAGGGAGAACCGATCGTTGGTCCAGTTGATCTGCGAGGTCACTTTTGCATAGGATAAGAGTGCGTTCTTGAGCTCGGAATAGTATTCCTTGATGTCCGCCTCGCTCTCGATGATCTTCGCCGTGAAACTGCGCTTATAGCGGGTCGTCAGATTGGAATCTTCGGGAGGGACCAGAATGACGGCGGGCTTGACGGGGCGGGACGGCTTGACGCGGCGGGGCTCCTCGGCGGGCT
Source organism: uncultured Clostridia bacterium (assembly GCA_947587085.1). Lineage (GTDB taxonomy): Bacteria > Bacillota > Clostridia > Christensenellales > Borkfalkiaceae > Gallimonas. The sequence continues at coordinate 2,155 of CANPXX010000042.1, forward strand.
CGGACGCTTCCGCCGCGGGGGCGGGATAGGCGACGGGCACGGCGGCGGGCGCAGGCGCGCGCTCCGCGACCAGCTCCGCGACGCGCGCCGCGAGCTTTTCGTAATCGATGTGCGCCGCTACCCTCTCCGCTATGGCGTCGGCGCCCTCCTCGTCCACTGCGAGGTCGAAGTCGTGCTCCAATACGGCGGAGACGTGCTCGGCGGCGAGGTCGTAATCGAGGACGGGGATGACTTCGGCGACTTTGTCGGCGATGCTCGTCTCGTCCATCGGAGGAAGGGCGGATACAACGCGGTCGGCGATGAAGTCGGCGTCCGCGCCGGGAACGGCGGCGGCAAGTTTGTCGACGATGAGATCGTAATCGGTCTCGGGAAGGAGGGAGACGATCTTCTCGGCGAGCACGTCGTAATCGAACTGCTCCTCGAAGCTCTCCGCGGCAGACGCCGAGGCGGGGGCGATCTCCTCTGCGACGGTCTCCTCAGCGGCGGGCTCTTCGGGCTCAGCCGCAACGGGTTCGGGGGAGGTCTCCGCATATGCCTCTTCGGCGGCAGCCTGTTCCTCCTCCGCGGAGGGAGCGCGCGTCTGCAACGCCGCGATCGCGTCGAGCACCTCCTGCCGAAGGGCGAGGAAGCGCTCGTCCAAGTCGGAGGGAACGCGCGGCGGCAACGCCGCGACCGCGTCGAGCACCTCCTGCCGAAGGGCGGCGACGCGCTCGTCCAAGCGGCGCTCGAGCTCCTCTTGGTTCGTCCGCACCGCCTCCAGAAGGGCGTCCCGCAAGCCGCTCAGATCGTTCTGCGTGACATCGTGGATGGCACTGCTCTGTTCGGAGAGGTATCTGAGCTCGGTGAGCACGGATTCCATCCCCTGACGGATGCCGTCGGCGAGCGCCTCATAGGCGGAAGCCTGTTGCGCGGAGTTGTATTGGATCTCCTTGCTCATGTTCTCGCGGACTTCGTCGATCTTCCCCGCGACGCCCTTATACATCCCTTCGAGCACAGCCGAACGGTGCCCGTCGTAATCGTTATAATCCGACATACTTCCTCCTCGCAGACAGCATGAAGCACATTGTCCTCGGATATATTTTACACTAAAAGCAAGCAAAAGTAAATGTTTTTACGAAAATTTTTGGGGGCGTACGGGAATTTTTTCTCAATTCCCGCGCGAAATTTCGCAAATTTTCGCTCCTCTTTCGCAACATACCTTCAAACGCTTGCCAAGCCGAGAAAAACATGGTATCATTCCAATATACAAAAATGTGTATAAGAGGTGGTTTTTTATGAAAACATACAATTTTTCCGCGGGTCCCTCCATGCTCCCCAAGGAGGTGCTCGAAGAAGTGCAACGCGACCTTTTCGACTTTGAAGGGACGGGGATGTCGGTGACCGAGATCTCCCACCGCAACAAGGCGTTCGAGGCGGTCATGCGGGAGGGCGAGGCGCTCCTGCGCGAGCTCCTCTCTATCCCCGACGACTATGCCGTGCTCTTCGTGCAGGGCGGGGCGAGCACGCAGTTCGCCGCGGTCCCGCTCAACCTCATGCACCGCGGGCGGGCGGACTATGTGGTGACGGGCAACTTCGCGAAGAAGGCGTTCGAGGAGGGAAAGCGGTACTTAGACGCGCAGTGCGTCGCCTCCTCCGCCGACCGCACGTACACCTACATCCCCGAAAATATCCCCTTCCGCGACGGGACGGACTATGTGCACATCTGCGCAAACAACACCATCTTCGGCACGCGGTATCCCTCCTTCCCCGAGACGGAGGCGCCCCTCGTCGCCGATATGTCCTCCGACCTCCTCTCCCGCAAGATCGACGTCTCCCGTTTCGGCGTCATCTATGCGGGGGCGCAGAAGAATCTCGCGCCCGCGGGGGTGACCGTGGTCATCGCCCGCCGCGACCTCATCGCCCGCCCGCACGACCTCTGCCCCACCATGCTCCGCTGGAAGGTACAGGACGAGAACGGGAGCCTCTACAACACGCCGCCCTGTTTTTCCGTGTATGTCGCGACGCTCGTCCTCAGATGGCTCAAACGCCTCGGCGGCGTCGGGGAGATGGAGAAGCGCAACGAGCGCAAGGCGAAGATGCTGTACGAGCGGATCGACCGCTCTCCCCTCTTTTTCAACGGCGTGGAGAAGGCGTACCGCTCCATCATGAACGTGCCCTTCACCACGCGGGACGCCGCCCTCGACGAGCTGTTCGTGAAGGGAGCGGCGGAGCGCGGGCTGGTCTCCCTCAAGGGGCACCGCCTCGTGGGAGGCATGCGCGCCTCCATCTATAACGCGATGCCCGAGGAGGGCGTGCGCGCCCTCATCGGATATATGGACGAATTCGAAAAGGAGCATTCCGTATGAAAATTCTCAAACTCAATTCCATCAGCGCGGTCGCGGACCCCGTATTCCGCGGCTATGAGTATTCGGACAATGTCACCGACCCGGACGGCATCCTCCTCCGCTCCCACTCCATGCACAACGACGTCATCCCCGACTCCCTTCTCGCCGTCGCGCGGGCGGGGGCGGGCGTGAACAACATCCCGCTCGACGCGTGTTCGGAGCGCGGGATCGTCGTGTTCAACACGCCCGGCGCCAATGCGAACGCCGTGAAGGAGCTCGTGCTGTGCGAGCTTCTGCTCGGCGCGCGGAAGGTCGCGGAGGGCGCGGCGTGGGTCAAGACGATCTGCGGCGACGTCTCCGCCGCGGTGGAGGAGCACAAGGCGCAATTCGCGGGACGGGAGCTCGCGGGCAAGAAGCTGGGCGTGGTGGGACTCGGCGCCATCGGCGCGATGGTCGCGAACGCCGCCATCGCCCTCGGCATGCGCGTGGCGGGGTACGATCCCCATCTCTCCGTCAAGAGCGCGTGGGCGGTGGACCGCCGCGTGGAGTTCGCGCCCGAGGCGGACGACATTCTGACCACTTGCGACTTCATCACCCTGCACGCCCCGCTCACGCCCGAGACGGAGGGCTTCCTCGACGCAAAGGCGCTCGCGAAGTGCAAGGACGGGGTGGTGATCGTGAACAACGCGCGGGGCGGGCTCGTGAAGAGCGCCGACATGGCGGAAGCGCTCGCTTCGGGCAAGGTCGCCCGCTATTTCACCGACTTCCCCGACGAGATCCTCGTCGCCGCGGAGGGCGCCTTCTGCGTCCCCCACCTCGGCGCGAGCACCGAGGAGGCGGAGGACAACTGCGCCTACATGGCGGCGACGCAACTCAAAGACTATCTCGAAAACGGGAATATCGTCAACGGCGTCAATTATCCCTCCGTCTTTTTGCCGCGGACAGCCGCATGCCGTCTGTGCGTGCACCACAAGAACGTGCAGTCCATCCTCTCCAAGATTCTTTCCATCGTGGCGGCGCAGGGCGTGAACGTGGCGCACATGGCGGACAAGAGCCGCGGGGAATACGCCTACCTCATCCTCGAACTCGACGAGGCGCCCCGCCCCGAGAGTTTGGAGCTTCTGAAAAACCTCGAGGGCGTGCTCCGCGTGCGCATGCTGTGAAAGCGCTCAGAACTTTTTGTCGCCGAGCGCCTTCCCCTGCGCCTTGTAGCGGCTATACACCGCGCCCGCGACGAAGCAGATCATCATCCAATACACCCAGAGCACGAACACGATGACGAAGGCGAGCGCCCCGTACAGCCGCTCGCGGTCGGTGAACGCGAGATAGACGGAGAACGCCGCCGAAGCGGCGAGCCATAAGAGCGCCGTAATGGCGCTTCCCACCGCCGTGTCCGCGGGGGAGATGCGGTAGGGACAGATGTAGGCGTTGAGGAGCCATGCCGTGAAGAATCCCACGACGAGCACGAGCGCATACCGCACGGGATAGGCGACCCACGGGGAGAGGAACCGCCCCGCCGCGACCCCCGCGAAGAGGAGCGCGCCCGCCACGGCGAAGAAGAGGAGGACGCCGAACGTGAAGAGAAGGGCGGAGAGGCGCACCCGCCATCCCCGCTGGACGCGCTCGGAGCCGTACACGATCTCGCCGCTCCGCCTCAGATGGTAGAAAAATCCGCTGCTCGACCACAGAGTCGTCGCGAGAAAGAAGATGCTCGCCCCGCCCGCCGCGCCCTCGGCGTTGTCTTTGAGAAAGGCGAACAGCTCCCCCGCCCCGCCGAAGAGCTCGGTTTGGAGAAGCACCCCGCCGCCCGCCCTGCCGAAGAGCAGGGTGAGCCAGAAGAGGAAGGGCGCCACCGAGGTGATGAGGAAGAAGGCGAGCGTCCCCGCGACGGTGGAATAGCGATGCGCGGCGAGCACCCCGTAGGCATGGCGCGCCCGAAGGACGGCGCGTCTGAGGAAGGACGGTTGCATGCCCCCAGTTTGCGCAACCATGCGAAAAATCACGCAAAAAGGCGGCCCGCAAGGGTCGCCTTTGAGTTTGCGCAACGCGGGTCCCGCCTACTTTTTCTTGGAACGGCGGTTGACCACGAGGTAGACGGCGAGCATGGCGGAGAGCCCCGCGACGCCCACCGCGATTCCGATGATGAGCGCCGTGCGCGGTTCTTCCTCCTTTTCCTCCGCCTCGAACATCGCCTCCACGGAGAGGTCCTCCTCCACCGTGATGACGTCGCCCGCCGCCCGCAATGCGTCCTTCACCTGCCAGCCGAGGAAGCGGCTCCCCGCGCGCGCGGGCGCTTCGGGCAGGTGCAGCGCATCACCCTCGGGCACGAGCTCGCTCCCGGACGCCTTGCCGTCCACATAGTAGGTGACCTTGCAGAGGTCGCGGAAGGAGGGCTCGATGGAGAGGTCCTCCTCCACCGTGACGCGGGCGCCGCCATCGAGCAAGGTGCCGTTCACCGACCACCCCGCGAAGCGCTGCCGCTCCCCCGCGGGGACGGATTCAGGCAACACGATCTCCGAGCCCGCCGAGACGAGGTCGGGCAAGGGCGCGCCGTCGTAGCGGTAGCGCACATAGAAGCGCGCGTTCCCCGCTGCGTCCACCGCGGTCCCGTCCGCAAAGTCCGTCTGCGGCAGGGTGCGCCCCACCGCCTGCCCGTTGACGCTCCAACCCGTAAAGGTGAAGTCCTCCGTCACGTCCGGTTGGGCGGGCATCGCCGCCTTCCCGCTCCGCACATAGAACGCGCTCCCCTCCTCCGCCTCGTTGGCGACGAGCGCGAGCGCCTCCGCCGTGAAAGCGCCCACCGCTTCCACATAGATCGCTCCGCCCCGTTCGGCGCGGTTGGACTTGAATTTGACCGCGCTCTCCCCCGCCTGTACGGTGACCGAGCGCGCGCCGTTCGCCCCGCGGCACGCCATACCGCCGCCCTCCTTCGCGCTGTTTCCGTTCAGCTCGGAGGCGGCGAGCACCGTGTTCCCGTCGGCATAGAGGGCGCCGCCCTGTTCCTCCGCGCGGTTGTGCGAGAGGACGACGTTTGTCATGCTCATGACCCCGCCCGAGACGTTGGCGACCGCCCCGCCGCTCCTTGCGGCGTTGCCCGAGAAGGTGCAGGATTCGAAGCGCATCGTGCCGCATTGGCAGACCGCGCCCCCCTCTTCCGCCGCGGAATTTCCCTCGAAGGTGCAGAGGGCGAGCTCGGCGTTCCCCCTTGCGGAAGAGACGAAGATGGCGCCGCCCTTGTCCGCGCGGCCGTTTTGGAAGCGGACGGAGGAGAGGACGAGCTTGCCCGCCGACGAGAGCGCGCCGCCCGTCCCCGCGGTATAGCAGTTGCGGAAGGTCGCGTCCTCGCAGACGAGCGTCCCGCCCTGTTCCACGTTCACGAACGAGCCCGTCTGGGTGAAGGCGCCGCCGTCGAACACAAGTCCGCGGAGGGTGAGCGTGACGCCCGCCTTCACGGTGAAAAGGTCGCCCGTGTCGCCGCGGCGGACGGACGCGCCCGCCTCGCCCTCCACGGTGAGATTGCGCTCCACCGCGACCCGCGCCGCGCGCGCGTCGGCGAACACCGTGACGGTATCCCCGTCCTTTGCCGCCGCGATCGCCTCCGAAAGGGAGGAATAGCGATCGTCCCCGATGCGGCACACCGCCTCCTTGGCGGGAGCGGGGGAAGCGGGCGCGCTCTCCGCCGTACAGCCGAGCAGTCTGTCATAGGCGCGCACGGTATAGACGGGGAGATAGCCCGCGGGATAGAGCGTTTCGTCGGTGAAGGCGGACGCCGTCGTGAAGCCGATCACCCGTCCGCTCTCCGAGATCTCATAGCCGAGGTGCGCCGCGTCGTCCGTCTCGGGCAGAACGACGGTATAGCCGTTCGCCCCCGCAAAGACGTCGCGCACCGCCGTTCCGTCCTCTTCCGAATAGATTCCCTGTCCGCCGCCCGCTACATAGTTGTAGTTCCAATAGTCCGAATACCAGAATTTGAGGGGCGCGCGCGGGAGCTCCCCCGCCGTCTTGGCGCGAGAGATGAGCTTGCGGTACGCCTCCGAGACGCCGTCCGCGTCGAAGGCGTTCGCGGGATCCGAGAAATAAAATCCCCAGCGGTCGAAGTAGGCGCTAAGGTCGGTCTCGGCGGCGAGCGAACAGAGATAGGCGTGCCGCTCCTCCTTGGTGAAGAGCTTCCCCTCCTCGGCGGTGACGCCCGCCGCGGTCAGGTCCGCCGCCACATCGCGGTAGCGGTAGAGGTTCTCCATCCTGCCCCAAAAGCCGGGGTAGCGGCTCTCGATGAGCCACCAGAACACATATCCCGTGCCGTAATGGTTCTCGAACGGGCGGGGGGAGGAGAGGTCGTCGGGCGCCAATTCGTTGAGAAAGACGGTGTCGTCGTACCGCTTTTCGGGATTCTTTTCGAGCGCGTTGCGGTTGAAGATGGACCACATGTTGTTGGTGACCTCTCCGATGAGCCGTCCGCTGTCGCCCATGTTGTTGTCGAAGGAATGCCCGAGCTCGTGCGCCATCGCCCAGCCGAACTGATGGTGGTTGAGGAGGGCAAAGTCGTCCCGATACGCGCCCATGCAGAATCCGCAGAAGCCGCCCGCCGCATAGGCGAGCGCCCCCGCCCACGGCTGGACGACGCGCAGGTTGTGCCGCAAATGCTCATGGATGGGCTCGTAATGGGCGTCCGCGGCGTCGAAGCTCACCCCGCCGAAGGAGAGAAGGGAGCGCATGAAACTGTCCCAGCCCGCACAGCTCGCCTCGGGGTCGTTCCCCCCATCCGCAAAGAGGGACAGTGCGGACGAGGTCACGGAGGTGACGAGGACGTGATCGGAGACGAGCTCGACGACGTCGGCATATTCCCCGGGATGGGCTTCGAGCTTATCCCGATAGCTCTTTACCGCCTCCACGAACGCCGCCCTGTCTCCCCCCTCGCGATAGAGCGGATAGAGATCTCCGCCCTCGAGGTACACCTTGACGGAGGAGGACTGCTCGGATTCCGTATAGGGGTTCTCTAAATAGATGGGACCGCCCGCCGTCAGCCCGCCCTCGGGCGCGACGGTGTAGCTGCTCCGCCCCGTGACAAAGTCGGGCACGGTGACGAGGTTCTTCCCCCGCGCGAGGGGAACGCGGGAGATCCAGCTCTGCCAGTCGTTGAAGGACTGCGTGAACACCAGCGTGGGGAGCGGGTCGCTCTCCTTCGCCTCGACGTACACCGTGAGTTTGGCGCCCGCCACGGCGGCGACGCCCGTCGGTTGGTAGTCCACGCCGAAGCTCGACATTTTGAGCACATTCGCGCAATAGGAGCGGATGTTCCCGTACCGCGCGAGGCGGTTGCTCCCCGGCTTGCCCGTGCCGAACTCCCGCAGGGGATCGGGTCTGAGCTCGCCGCTCAGCGCCCGTTCGGCGCGATCGAGAAGAGGCGAGAGGACGTCCGCATAGTTGAGACGGGAGGAATAGGCGGCGCGGGCGGCGGAGAGGACGTCCGCGGTGATGCCCGCGGCTATCGTCGTCTCCGTATAGTCCGCAAAGAGGGAGGCGAGCCTGTCGAGCCCTGTATCGTCGGGGGTGAGGATGGCGATCTCCTTCGCCGTCGCTACCCAATTGTGGCTCTTGTTCGCCTCCCGCCAGACCAGCTTGACGCCCTCGCACGCGGTCGGCCCGAAGCGGAATACCACCCTCTGCGCGGTCGGCGTGCTCTCGCACGTGCCGAGAGAGCGGAACTCCCCGCCGACGGAGGCGAAGATCTCCAAAATGGTCGGATAGCCGTGCGCCACGCGCGCGTCCGACGCCTGATAGAGCACGCGGTCCACCGTCTGCGTGCTCGGGAATGCGATCGTCACTTCGTTGTAAAAGTCCGCCGCCGCTCCCGTATCGGTGCGGCTGTTCTGCTTCTCCGACGTCCACTGCGTGGCAAAATTGCCGTCGAACGCCTTTGCAAGGTCTCCCCCGCCGTTGTTGGAGACTTGGAGCGCCGTTGACGGCAGGGCGTACAGCGAGAGATAGTCATCGCCGAAGAACTTATCCCCCGCCGCCTGTGCCGACGCCCCAATCTCGCCCGAAGCCGCGAAGGAATCCCGCCGCAGACAGAACGTCCCCGCGAGGAAACAGGCGAGCGCGAGCGCCGCCGCAACGATGAGAAACCGTATCTTGATGTTCCGTTGAATGCGCATTCTTTTACCCTCTGATCGTTCGCTTGCATTATAGCACACACGGCGCAAAATAGCAACTTCCCGAACCCAACAGACTGCGCGAATTTTGCAAATCCACGTCGCCCCATCTCCCCCCTTTTCTCTTTTCCAACCCTTCCGCCCTACCCGACCGCATGCGCTATAAGGAGAAGCCCTCCCCCATTGTCATTCCCCCGCCCCGCTCTACTTTACCATCCCCCGCCCGCGGCTTCTGTTGTAGACCAAGCGCGGCACAAGGCGCGGCACGAACACAATCGCAAGCGCGAAGTAGCGGAGCATTCTTAAATGTCATTTCGACCGAAGTGAGCGAAGCGTTCCATAATAATGTCATTTTGAGCGGAGGCGAAGCCGAAGTCGAAAAATCTCTACTTTATTTTATAATGCGGAAGAGATGCCTCGACAGGCTACTTCGCCTACGGCTCGTGCGCCGCTACGCGTCGGGCGGCATGACATAAGAGAGCGGTAGAGATGTTTACTTCGCGCTTCGCGCTCGTGCCGTTGCAAGCAACGGGGCGACTCGAG
>CANPXX010000043.1 GCA_947587085.1 uncultured Clostridia bacterium
CCACCTGTACCGCCGACGCGCCCGCGAGCAGAAATTCCACCGCGTCCTCCGCGCATGTGATGCCGCCCATGCCCACGACGGGGATGTGCACCGCGCGGGACGCCTCGTACACCATGCGCACGGCGATCGGGCGTACGCCCGCGCCCGACACCCCGCCCGTATTGTTGGCGAGGACGGGACGGCGGCGCTCGATGTCGATCGCCATGCCCGTGAGCGTGTTGATGAGGGAGACGCAGTCCGCGCCGCCCTCCTCCGCCGCCTGTGCATTGCGCGCGATGCTCTCGACGTTGGGCGAGAGCTTGACGATGAGGGGCGTCCGCTTGATGCTCCCCTTCGCCGCGCGCGTCACTTCGAGCACGCTCTCGGGGCGGATGCCGAACGCCATGCCCCCGCATTTCACGTTGGGGCAGGAGATGTTGAGCTCGATGAAGTCCACGAGCCCGTCCAGCCGCGCGCAGATCTCGGCATATTCCCCGACCGTCTTGCCCGCGACGTTGGCGATCACCCGCGTCTTGGCGCGGAGCCACGCAAGGTCGTGTTCGATGAAGTGCTCCACGCCGGGATTTTGCAGACCGACGGCGTTGAGGATGACGCCGCGGCTCTCCGCGATGCGGGGGGTGGGATTGCCCGAACGGGGCTCGAGCGTGAGTCCCTTCGTCGCCACCGCGCCGAGGAGGGAGAGATCGTACAGTTCGGCGAATTCCCTCCCGAACCCGAAGGTGCCCGAGGCGGGGATGACGGGGTTTTTGAGCTCCACCCCGCAGAGATCAACAGTGAGATCGACCATACCTTTTTCCCTCCGGAACTTCGCTTAAAGGACGACCTGCCCCAGCTCGAACACGGGGCCGTCCTTGCAGACGCGGGCGCGCCCGCCGTCCGCCTTCTCGCACACGCACACGAGACAGGCGCCCACGCCGCACCCCATCCGCTCCTCCAAGGAGACGTACACGGGGACGGGGACCTCCTTCAAGGCGCGCATCATGGGGACGGGCCCGCAGGCGAACACTGCGTCGGGGCGGAAGGTCTTCAGATCGCGCAGAAGCGCCTGTACCGGCGTACAGCGCTCCCCGCGGGAGCCGTCGTCCGTACACACAACCAACCTGTCCGCCCGCGCCATCTCGTACTCCATACATACGGCGCGGGCGTTGCGGAAGCCCATGTACGCCGCGATCTCCTTCTTCCCCGCATAGGCGCGGATGACGGAGATGAGCGGGAACACGCCCGCCCCGCCGCCCACGACGGCGATCCGCTTCTCCTCCCCCGCGGGGAAGCCGTTCCCGAGGGGAAGGAGCACCGAGAGGCGCTCCCCCTTCGTATAGTTCCGCGCGAGCGCGCGCGTCCCCTCCCCTTTGAGGCGGTAGCACACGGTGTACCGCGCCCCCTCCGCCTTGCAGATCGCGATGGGTCGGCGGAGCGGATAGCCCTCCACGCCGATCATGCAGAACTGCCCGGGGCGGACGGGAATCTCCTCCTCCGTCAAAAAGGTGAGGCTGTACACCTCTTCGGCGATCGCGATATTTTCCAGCACGACGGCGTTCGTCTCAACCATGGATCTCCCCCAAGACGGAGCGGAGGTCGCTCCGCATGTCGAGCGCCGCCGCGCGCGCCGCCTCCGCATAAGTCCCGCCCCGCTTGCGGTAGGCGCACAGGATTCCGCGCGAGTTGTTCACGATCGCCCCCGTGCCGCCCGCGCCGAAACAGCTTTTGAGCATCTCCGCGTCGCCCCCCTGCGCGCCGTATCCCGGCACGAGGAAGAAGGTATGGGGCAGACGGGCGCGCAGCGTTTTCGCCTGTTCGGGATAGGTCGCGCCCACCACCGCGCCCACGCGCGTGTAGCCGTACCTTCCCTCGGTGCCCGCGCCCCAGCCCGCGACCATGTCGCCCATGCACTCGTACACCGTCCTGCCGTCCGCGAGCACCCTGTCCTGCAATTCGCCCGAGGAGGGATTGCTCGTCTTGACGAGGACGAAGAGCCCGCGGTCGCGCTCCGTGCACGCGCCGAGGAAGGGCAGAACGCCGTCCGTGCCGAGGTAGGCGTTCACGGTGAGGAAATCGCTCGGGAACGCCTCGCCGAAGAAGGCAGACGCATAGCGGGAGGCGGTCGCGCCGATGTCGTTGCGCTTGGCGTCCGCGATGACGATGAGCCCCTTCCCGCGCGCGTAATCGATGGTCCCGCGGAAGGCGCGCAGTCCCTCCGCGCCCAGCTCCTCGTAGTAGGCGATCTGAATCTTCACGGCGGGCACGATGTCGGCGACGGCGTCCACGATGCCGCGGTTAAACGTGAGGACGGCGTCCGCCGCCGCGCGCGCGTCCTTCGCCCCCGAGAGCTCCTCGGGGAGATAGGAGAGCGCGGTATCCAGCCCCACGCAGGTGGGGTTTTGCATTGCGATGATGGCTTCCGTCAGGCGATCGACGATCATACTTCCTCCCCAAAGGGATATTTTATCTCCCCGTCCACGATGGTGTAGCGGACGGCGCCGCACACCTCTCTCCCCTTGAAGGGGGTGTTCTTGCCCTTGCTCGCGAAGGAGGCGGGGTCTACCTTCCATACGGCGGAGAGGTCGGCGACGGTGAGATGCGCTCTCTCCCCCTCCACGACCGCGCCTCCCTCGAGGGAGAGGATGCGGGCGGGCGCGGCGCTCATCTTCTCCGCGAGCGCGGGAAGGGTGAGCACGCCCCCCTTCACGAGCGCCGTATAGGAGAGGGCGAAGGCGGTCTCGAGCCCGCTGATGCCGAACGCCGCGTCGTTGAACTCCACGCGCTTGTCGTCCGCGTGGTGCGGGGCGTGGTCGGTCGCGATGCAGTCGATGGTGCCGTCCCGCAAGCCTTCGAGGACGGCGAGCCTGTCCCGCTCCTCCCGAAGGGGCGGATTGACCTTGGCGTCCGTATCGAAGGAGGCGATCGCCGCGTCGGTGAGGATGAAATAGTGCGGGCAGGTCTCCGCCGTGACCTGCACGCCGCGCGCCTTCGCCTCGCGGATGAGCTGTACGCCGCTGTATGTGGAGACGTGGCAGATGTGCACGGGGATGCCGAGGCTCTCCGAGAGACAGATCTCGCGGGCGATGAGGATGTCCTCCGCCGCCCGCAGCGACCCTTTGAGCCCCGTGAGCGTGGAATAATAGCCCTCGTGCACCACGCCGCCGTCCACGAGGGAGGCGTCCTCGCAATGGCACAGGCATTTGAGCCCGAAATCGCTCGCGTACATCATGGCGTTCGCCATGAGCCCGCTGTCGGCGACCGACTTCCCGTCCTCGGAGAGGGCGACGGCGCCCGCCGCCTTCATGGCGCCGATGGCGGCGAGGTTTTTCCCCGCCTGTCCCTCGGTGATGGCGCCGATGGGATGCACCTTGCACAGTCCCGCCGCCTCCGCGCGCGACTTGATGTAGGAGACGACCACCTTATTGTCCGCGACGGGCTTGGTGTTGGGCATACAGCAGATCTGCGTAAATCCCCCCTTCACCGCCGCGCGGCTGCCGCTCAAAATGTCCTCCTTGCGCTCGAACCCGGGTTCGCGCAGGTGGACGTGCATGTCGATGAGCCCCGGGAACACGGTGAGCCCCGCGCAATCGACCACCCGTTCGCCCCGCGCGGGCGCGAGCTCGCCGAGGGCGGCGATGCGCCCGTTCTCACAGCGGACGTCGCACCGCCTTGTCCCGTCCCGAAGGACGACCTCTCCTCCCTTCAAGATCATGCAAGTTCCTCCTTTGTGAGCAAAAACAGAATCGCCATGCGGACGGCGATGCCCGAGAGCACCTGTTCCTCGATGCGGCTCGCGCCGCCGTCGATGAGCGCGCTCGTGAGCTCCACGCCGCGGTTGACGGGCCCCGGGTGCATGACGACCGCCCCCGCCTTCGCATAGCGGAGAAGGCTCTCGTCCGCGCCGTAATATTTCGCGTATTCGCCGAGCGAGGGGAAGTTCCCCGCGTGCTGGCGTTCGAGCTGGATCCTGAGCCCCATCACGACGTCCGCGCCCTCTGCCGCCTCCTCGCGCGAGCGGCACACGACGGCGCCCATGCGGTCGAGCCCGGAGGGCAGGAGGGTGCGGGGCGCGAACATGCGCACTTCCGCCCCCATCTTGCGGAGCCCGTAGAGGTTGCTCTTGGCGACGCGAGAATGGAGGATGTCGCCGAGGATGGCGACTTTGAGCCCGTTGAGGGAGCCGAACGTCTCCCGCATGGTGAGCATGTCGAGGAGCGCCTGCGAGGGGTGCTCGTTCATGCCGTCCCCCGCGTTCACGACGTGCGCCTTCACCGTCTCGGCGAGGAGGCGCGGCGCGCCCCCCGCGGGATGGCGGATGACGATGACGTCGTTTTTCATCGCGTCGAGCGTCTTGCCCGTGTCCACGAGCGTCTCCCCCTTCTGCACCGAAGAGGTCGCCGCGGCGATGTTCACCACGTGCGCCCCCATGTATTTGGCGGCGAGCTCGAAGGAACAGCGCGTGCGCGTGGAATTTTCATAGAACAGCGTGGTGACCGACTTGCCCTGCAAGTGCGGGAGACGCTTGATGTTCTGCCGCAGGAGCTTTTTCATGCCCATCGCCGCGGTCAGAATTTCGTCGATCTCCTCCGCGGAGAGCTCGTACAGCCCGAGGATATCTTTATGCTTCATCGCCGCCTCCCGTGAGCGCGAGCGAATCCTCCGCAAAGCCGAGCTCTTTGAAGTGCACGCGCACATATTCCCGTTTGGACGTGGGCACGTTCTTGCCCACGAAGTCTGCCCGCACGGGCACCTCCCGCCCGCCGCGGTCCACGAGCACGAGGAGCCGCACAGCCGCAGGTCTGCCGAGGCGGAAGAGCGCCTCCACGCCCGAGACGGCGGTCCTGCCCGTGTAGAGGACGTCGTCGCAGAGCACCACGATCTTCCCGTCGGGGGAAAAGCCGAGGTCGTTGCGCTCGGCGCTCGGAACGAAGAAGGCGGAGACGAGGTCGTCCCGCGTCATGCCGATGTCCAGCCCCGCGCAGGGGACCTCCTTCCCCATCTGCCCGAAGTAGTCCGCGATGCGCCGCGCGACCACCTCTCCGCCCCGCTTGATGCCCACGAGGGCGACCCTTTCCAACCCCTCGCACCGCTCCTCGATCTCATGGGCGAGCCGCACGAGGGTGCGCCGCATGCCCGCTTCGTCGATGATGACGTTCATGCTCCCTCCCTGAAAAAACGGTCCCGCAGCGCATGCCGCAAGACCGTTCCCTTCCTTGTTCCGAGCGAGGTCTTGTCGGCATCGCGGTGCCGCTCTTAAAAACCTTTCCCGCACAGTATATCATCTCCCGGGAGAAAAGGCAAGCCTTTCACGCGATCTCCACGAGAGAAAATTTCGTCTTGTCGCACGAGGTGAGAAAGTACTCTATCCCCTCCTTTTCGCACTTCAAGGGGAAGTACCCCGCCCCGTGCAGATGCCCGAACACCACCTTGTGCACCCCGTTCGCCTCGAAGAGCTCGGTAAAGAGGGTGTCCTCCCGCTTCACCGAGAAGGGGGGATAGTGGATGAGGGCGATGACGAGGTCCCCCTCCCGCCGCACGCGGGCGACCTCCGAGAAGGCGAGTTTGAACCGCTCCGCCTCACGCAAATAGAGCGCGCGGTCGTGCTCGGTGAAGTCGGCGCTCCCCGGGCACGTCCACCCGCGCGAGCCCGCGACGACGACGGAGCCCAATCGCACGCAGTCGTTTTGCAGAAAAAAGAAGTTCTCGGGCGCCTGCGCGCGGATGCGGGTGATGCCGCTCCACCAATAGTCGTGATTGCCGCGGATGAACACCTTCCTCCCCGGGAGCTCTTGCAGAGAGAGCACGTCGTACATGCCCTCTTCGAGGCGCATCCCCCAAGAGGTGTCGCCGCCGAGCAGGACGATGTCCTCGCCGTCCACCTTCTCCGCCCAATCGCGCTTGATTTTTTCGAAGTGCCCCTCCCAGCCGAGGCCGAACACGTCCATCGGCTTGTTCGCCCGTCCCGTGAGGTGCAGATCGCTGATCGCCCAAACCTTCATGCAAGAGAGTATATCACACCCCGCGCAAAAAAGCAAGCCGCTTTCCGCGATTTGCGGAAAGCGGCGCTTAGGTCTAATGAACGCGCTTAGCCCGTGATGCCGAGAGCAGTCTTGTCGATCGTAGTTTCATTATACGTATAGGTGTATGTGACGGTGCTTAAATCGATCGAAATCGGGAACTCGGGATTCTCCGCGAGCGATTTGAATTGATCGCTGTTTCTGACAACGATGGTGCGCACCTCTTCCTTTTCCATATCGAGTCCGATGCCGAGCTCCGTCCTTTGCATAGAGGTGAGGTCGAAGTTGACGAGGTCGAACGTCTTTTCCTTCTCGTTGTACCGCGCGAGCACGTAGAGCACATCCACATCAAATTCTTGCGTGGAGCCCATCATGAAGTGATAGAAACAAGGATTGCTCCAAAGATCTTCTTTCTTCACGCCTGTTGTTGTCACTGCCTGGGCTCCCGCAAACGGATGTTCGGCATCGGAGTTCGTTGATGTATAGGTTTTCAATGTCTCATTGGAACCTGTGTAATCATAATACGTTTTCCGAGACTCCATCTGCACATTATACACTCCGTCCTCGCCAATCGGGACATTCCCATTGTTCTTTCTGAATTCTGCTAGAGCCTCCTCGTTAAACACCATAGTAAAGCCCACCCGTAACTCCTCCAACGATTGTATCGTCAGCGACGGACATTTGCCATTATCATCCGCTGTTTCATTGCCACTTCTTATAACATCTATTTTATGGACAAGGTTGAATGTGCATTCCACGCCCTCTATGGATTGTCCTGCGCCTTCCATCCCTGGCATAGACTCCAAAGCCATCGGAGCATTGATCGAGCACTCCATGGTATAGTTCTGCGCATTTTTCGCCTTTGTAACGATGTCGTGGAACTGCTTGCGGGTAGGTTCGCCCTCGGCGAGCTGTTTCGTCCCGGGCGCGGGCGCTTCGAGCGACGTCTTGTTATAATCGGAGAAGGTGATCGAGACGCTCGTGGACTCCCCATCGCTCCATTTCGTATTCACGATGGAGGAGATGTACCCGTCCGTCACGGTCAAGACGATAGCGCCATAGTTATAGCTATATGTCCCCTTCGCTTCGTCATACTTCCATTCATTGTAGTTAAAGCTCTCCAACCTCTTCGCGATACCACTGAGCTCGCTCGTGCTCTTGATGAACGTGCCATCCTCATCCGCGACCGTCTCGGCACGCAACCACACGCCCGAGTTGTCCGAATACAGATAGATCTTGCCGCCCTCAGAAACGCGGTAGAGGTTGAGCATTTTTTCATTGTCCGCGTTCGTGTACGTCTCGCTCTTGAGGTCGTTGTCAAAGTCGAACTTTTCAACCACCGTGATGCCGAGCTCGGTGGAGACCAGCTTGGCAGTATAGCTCGTCGCGTTGACGCTGTTTTGGAGCGCCGTCTCAAAAGCGCTCGCGGAGAGCTTGGGCTTCGGCACGGTGAAGGATTCGCCGTAGCCCGAGAAGTCGATCTCCTCCTCATCGACGTAGAGGGTGACGATCTTTCCGTTCTCGATGCGGAAGGCATATCGGACGCCGCTCTCCGTGAAGGAATACAGCCCCTCCGCTTCGTCGAAGGCGAGCGCCGCATAGTCGAGATCGGCGGGAATCTTTTGGAGCGGGCTATTGAGTTGCGCCTCATACCACTCCATGTTATAAGGATTCTCACTTTCTTCCCATGCGCCGGAGGAAGAATGCCGTGTCTCATAGAGCGTATCCCCCCTCTTGTAATAATAGGTGGCATACGTGCTGTTCACTTCTCCGCTGCACACGATCTTTTCTTGCGTATCGAGGGTGACATCGGAGCCGTACCGCCGTTTGATGGTCACATACCGCGCCGACTTGGAGCTGTTCACCGCGCCGCGGAGGGCCAACGTATCGAGCGGTTGGAGCGGCTCGACGATCTCCGACTCCTGCGGAAGCTCGAACCAGCTGTACCCATTTCCATAGCGGACGACGATCTTCGTGCCGTTCTGTTCATAGGTGACTTGGTCAAAGAAACAATTGTAGCCATCCGCACCGACGCGGAAGGCGTACTCGGTGCCGTCCACGGTCAACGTCAGAACGCCGTCCGCATACGAACCCGCCGCATACTGCGCCTCGGTGAGCGTCGCCAAGAGGTAGAAGGGACTCTCCGCGTACAGGACGTCCGCCGAAAGTTTGACATACCGCTCGTCCCCGTTCGCCTTTTGGGTGAGGTATTGGCTTTGGCGGTAGAGCTCCGCGCCCTCCTCCGAGACGCGGATATAGTTGTGGGCGCCCCCTTCATAGTACTCCGCGTAATAGAGATCGGTCGAGCCCACGGTTTGAATGCCGCGGTAGCTGACCGATACTTCATCGGCTGTCCCCACTTTATAGTAGAGCGTATAATTCGCCGCGCTGCCGTACAAGTCCTGCAACCGCGCATGGGCGATGGGCGGCATTGCCGTTTGGGTGACCGCGGAGAGCTCCTTCTCGGCGAAGTCCTTCACCGAGCCCGAATAGCGTATGATGTCGTACGTGTCGATAAAGATCGCGAGTCGGCTCCAAGTCTCTACGCTGCTCAGCTCAATGGAGATCGCGCCGTAATTGACGTTGCATCTGAGGCGGTAGGGATCGAAATCCCCGATGTGCACGATGAGATTGGTCCCGTCCTTTTCCGACGTGCACGGATAGGTTATCCCGTTGGCGACGTACGACGTGACGCTGTCCGGCCAGCCGTCCTTCCAGACGACGGTTATGGAGTCCGTGCCGCTCGTATACGTCACAGAGCCGTCGGGCAAGACTTCTTGGGTGTACACCACGGGGACGGAGTCGATCGACTTGATCGGGTCCGCCTCAAAGGTGACTTCGCCCTCAAAGGGCATTTCATAGCCATAGCCGTCCTCCATCACAAGGGACTCGACCAGATAGCTGATGGATTTGAGCTCCCCGCTGTTCTCGAAGTTGTACTTGAAATAGCTCCCCCACGTGAATGCCACTTCGGCGAGAGGGTTGCCGTACATCGCCATGGGAGATATGCCCATCGTCGCCTTGGCGATGACCCCCATGAGGTCGGCAAAGAGCACGCGGATCCCGTTCTCGACCCCTACGCCCATATAGTGCTCGGGTACCGAATTGGAGATCGCCATCATGCGCTCGCTCAGAAGTTTGCCGAAGCCGTCGCTCCCGCCGCCGTAGACCTGCGCGATGGCGCGGAGCAGATAGGAATACGCCGTCTCGCTTTGCGCGGGCTGCACGGCGGCAAGTTTGCCGCAATCCTCCGCACAGACGGCGTTCGTCCCGCCGAGGAGGGTGAGAAGGCGATTGAACTGCGCCGCGGTGAAAGGCGCCGTCGCCGCATTGAAGAGACGGACATCCTTTGCCGCCTCGGCGACGCTCCGCTCATCGTCCTGCATGTTGTTGAGGGAATACAGAAGCTCGCTTTCCATCGGATACAATTCGGCTTCCGTCCTCCACAAGCCGTCGTAATCCGACTCCTCATAGAGAATGACGGCATTGTCGATGAAGGAGAGGGCAAGGGCGTTCCCGAGCGCCGCGAGCTCGGCGTTCGCCTCGCTCTTCGGCATCTCGCCCAGATAGCCGAGCGAAGTGACGGCGGTCCCGAGCGTGCCGAAGCCCTTCCCGCCGCGGTAGAAGAGGGAGTACTCCTCCGAATCGCTCGTGCCGTGATTGATTTCGAGCACGGCGTCGTAATTCCCCGTCCCGTAATCCACTTTGGCGTCGCCCTCGATATCCCCGTCGTATTCGAGGTCCATCGAGACGGTCGCCCGTTCGAACTGCTTCGCCGCAAGCGCACGGGCAGAGACGCCCGAGATGACGTTGCCGTTCTCGCCCGGATAGCTCGGATCGTTCGGATCCTCGGGCTCCTCATTGTTGTTGTTATTGTGGTTGCCGCCGAAGAGATCGCCGAGCGACGAACATCCCGCAAGCAGGAATACGGACATCAGACACGCGAGAATCGCAATCGCAACCGTTTTCCACCAACGCTTCATAGTTACCTCCCGTTCGGCGGTCCGAAGCTTCGCTCCCCCGCCTTCTTTCCCCATTATTATACCAACTACCCCCCCCCGTTTGTCAAGGGTTCTGCGTAAATTCATTTTATGTTAATTTTTTACGACCCTCTTCCGAATCGCTTTCGGCTTTCTTACGGCTATCTTTCGGCGTTTTTCAACTCGCTTTCTGCCCCCTGCCCCTCGTTCCTGTGCCCGTTTCCTTTTCCGCGTACCCTCTGCCCCGCGCCCGTTTTCCTTCCCGCTCGCCCTCTGCCATGTGCCCGTTTCCTTTTCCGATTGCCCTCTGCCTTGTGCCCGTTCCCCTTCCCGCTCGCCTTCTGCCCTGTGCCCGTTTCCCTTCCCGCTCGCCTTCTGCCCTGTGCCCGTTTCCCTTCCCGCTCGCCCGACTTGCTTTTGTCATGTTTCCCCGAGAGCCCCGTTGCTTGCAACGGAGCTATAATGTCATGCCGCCCGACGCGTAGCGGCGCACGAGCCGTAGGCGAAGTAGCGCGAAGCGCGAAGTACCGAAGCGAAGCCTCCTTTTATTGTCATTTTGAGCGAAGGCGAAGCCGAAGTCGAAAAATCTCTACCTTATAATAATGCGGTAGAGATGTTTCAGCCTCGCCTCTGCTTTCTTTCAAAAAATTTCCTCCAAACGGTTGACAACCGCTTTGCGCCATAATACAATAAGGACAACAGAGGGACGCCGCTTTCAGCGGTTAGCCTGTTTGGTTAAAAATAACCGCCACAAACTACCACGTCAGGGCGGTTATTTTTTTATTGGAGAACACGCTTCCCCTCTCCCCCATTTCCTCTCCCACAAAAATTCAGCGGCGCCCGCTTGGGCGCCGCCGATGTTTGGAGCAGGAAACGGGAGTCGAACCCAAAGTTTCTCGAAAAAAGAGGCGAAATCGACACTTTTTTGATAAAAAAAGCGCTTTTTGTCTTAAAATGACAATTTTGCCCCCATTTGTCCCCAATTTATCAAGAACTGCACCTATACATCTTCTCGTCTTTGGAAAGGCAAAAGGAAATTCTTTTGTCTTTCTTTATTCATCGCAAAGCATTCCCCGCCCATTTTCATACGCCAAGCAAGGTTTCCCTTGTTTTTGCAAGGTTTTCCCCGCTGTCCTGCAAAAAATTTCCTCCAAACGGTTGACAAC
>CANPXX010000044.1 GCA_947587085.1 uncultured Clostridia bacterium
GGGGCTGTCCCGCGCGGGAGTAGCTGCCGCGGAGTATCTCGTCTCGCGCGGCGCCTCCGTCTACCTCTATGACGACGTGGAGGACGAGAACGTGCTCGCGGCGGTGTCCAAGCTCTCCGCGCTCGGGTGCAGGAACGTGCAGAAGGAGGAGCTCGCCGAGCGGGTGCGCGATTGTGACGTCCTCGTGCTCAGCCCGGGGATTCCCGTGGACCACGCCCTGCCCGTGGCGTTCCGCCGCGCGGGCAAGCGCATCATCGGCGAGACGGAACTCGGCGCGCTCGCCGTGCGCTGTCCCGTGATCGCCGTCACGGGGACAAACGGCAAGACGACCACGGTGAGCATGATCGAGAGCATCCTCAAAACGGCGGGGAAGAACGCCGTCGCGTGCGGCAACGTGGGGAGACCGCTCACCGCATGCGTGGAGGAGCTCGGGGAGGACGGCGTCGCCGTGGCGGAGATCTCCTCCTTTCAGCTCGAAACGCTCTATTCCCTCCGCCCGCACATCGCCGTCGTTCTGAACGTGACGGAGGACCACCTCAACCGCCATTACACGATGGAGAATTACGTCTATCTCAAATCCCGCATCTTCAAAAATTGTGCGGAGAGCGAATACGTCGTGCTCAATTGGGACGACCCCGTCGTGCGCGGGTTCGCCGAAAAGACGAAGGCGAAGGCGGTATGGTTCTCCCTGCGCGAGCGGGTGGCGGGCGCATACATCGCGGAGGGGTGCTTCTGCTGGCAGGGCGAAAAGATCTTCTCCGAGAACGAGCTTCCCGTGGACGGCGATCACAACCGCGCCAACGCGCTCGCGGCGATCTGCGCCGCCAAACTCATGGGCGTGGGAAACGCCTCGGTGACGGCGGCGCTCAAAACCTTCCGCGGCGTCAAGCACCGCTTGCAGACGGTCGGCGAGCTCAACGGCGTGACGTTCATCGACGATTCCAAGGCGACCAACGTGGATTCCGCCGTGAAGGCGATCGGGAGCGTGCGGGGGGAGAGCGTGCTCCTCGTGGGCGGCAAGGACAAGGGATATTCGTACGAACCGCTCTTCGAGGCGGTGAAAAATTCGGGCGTCGTCCATACCGTCATCTACGGGGAGAACGCCTTCCGCGTGCTCAACGCGGCGCTCAAACGCGGCTATACGTCGGTGACGCTCTGCCGTCCCTTCGATATGGCGGTGCGCGTCGCCTATCTCACCGCCAAGCGCGGGCAGAGCGTGCTCCTTTCTCCCGCCTCGGCGAGTTTCGACCTCTTCAAGAGCTATGAGGAGCGCGGCGACCGCTTCTGCGAATTGCTCGGGATCCTGCGTGAGGAGAGCGCGCGCGGCGCGGATGAAAACGGAGAGGCGGGGGCGGAAGATGGGGCGGCGCTCGCCGAATAGAGCGGACGCCCGTGGGAAGGGGGACCTGCTGTTTCTCGGCGCGGTCCTCCTTCTCGCCGCCTACGGGGTCGTCTGCGTGTATTCCGCAAGTTGCTACAACGCCGAAGTGCAGTACGGCGACGCGTTCTATTTCTTCAAAAAACAGCTCGTCGGCTTTCTTTTGGGGCTCGCCGCCATCGCCGCCATCGCCTTTTTGGATTACACCAAGCTGAAGAGGGCGGGAGTGCCCGCGCTCATCCTCTCCCTCGTCCTCCTCGCGCTCGTGTTCGTCCCGGGGCTGGGGAAGAGCAACTACGGGGCGACGAGATGGATCGGCATCGGGAGCTTCACCATCCAGCCCTCGGAGATCGCCAAGTACGGATTCGTGCTCTTTACGGCGTGGTACTTCGCGAAAGACCCCGCGCGGCTGAGGCGGTTCACGGGGGTGCTCCCCGTGCTCGGCGCGGGCGTCTCTATTTGCGTCCTCATCATGTTGGAGCCGAACATGTCGGTGACGATGTGCGTCGGCGCGGTCATGATCGGCATGATCTTCCTCGGTGGGGCGGAGTGGAAGTCGCTTGCCGCCATCTGCATCCCCGTGCTCTTTTTGGTGCCCGTGCTCATCCTCGCCGAACCGTACCGTCTGCAACGGCTCTCCGCGTTCGTGGACCCGTGGGCTTCCCCCAAGGAGGAGGGATACCAGCTCATCCAGTCTCTCTATGCGCTCGGCAACGGCAACCTCTTCGGGACGGGGCTGTTCCGCTCCCGCCAAAAGTACCGCTTTCTTCCCTTCTCGGAGAGCGACTTCATTCTCTCCGTCATTGCGGAGGAGACGGGATTCGTCGGCGTATTTCTCCTCTTCCTCCTCATCGGCTTCATCGTCTATCGCGGCTTCCGCATCGCCAATGCGTGCGATGATTTCTACGGCTATATGCTCGTCTCGGGCATCACGCTCGCCTTTGCGGTGCAGTCGGCGCTCAACGCGCTGGTGGTGAGCGGATGTATCCCGCCCACGGGATTGCCGCTCCCGCTCGTCTCGGCGGGGAACACTTCGCTCGTCGTCACCATGGCGGGCATGGGGCTCGTGTACTGTGTGTCGAGGCACAACGAAGGCAAAAAATTCATAGGATATACTAAATAAACGCGGACGCCCGCCCAGCGGGCTTTTCCGTGTTTTTCCGAAATACGAGAGGAGAATTTCCTATGGATAAATTTATAATAGACGGGGGGAGGAGGCTGTACGGGAGCGTCCGCGCGCAATCGGCGAAGAATTCCGTACTGCCTCTTCTCGCCGCGTCTGTTTTAACCGATAAACGGGTGACCATCCGCGAAACTCCCTGCATCTCCGACGTATCGTGCATGGCGCAGATCTTGCGCGAACTCGGCGCAGAGGTATGCTTTCACGACGACGCGGTGACCATCGACAGCTCCAACGCGACCGAACACACCATCCCGTCCGCGCTCACGCGCGAGCTCCGCAGTTCCGTCTTTATGCTCGGGTCGCTCCTCACGCGCTTTCACAGGGCGGTGATCGCCTATCCCGGGGGGTGCGACATCGGGCTCCGTCCCATCGATCTCCACCTCAACGCCTTGAAGCGCCTCGGCGTCTCCATCCGCGAACGGGACGGCTATGTGGTCTGCGAATGCGACAGACTGCGGGGCGCGGAGATCCAGCTCGACTTCCCGAGCGTGGGCGCGACCGAAAACATCCTGCTCGCCGCGGTGAAGGCGGAGGGGAGGACGGTGCTCGCGGGCGCCGCGAAGGAGCCCGAGATCGTGGACCTGCAATCCTTCCTCTGTGCGATGGGGGCGAAGGTGCGCGGCGCGGGGAGCGACCTCATCGAGATCGAGGGGGTAAAGGAGCTCGGCGGCGTCGAATACGAGCCCGTAAAAGACAGAATCGAGGCGGGCACTTTCCTCATCGCATGCGCCGTATGCGGCGGGGAAGTGGAGGTGGAGGGGGTCGGCGCGCAAGACCTCGGAATCCTTTTACATAAATTGCGTGAAAACGGTTGCAAAATCCATACAAAAAATGATAAAATAGAGATATCGAGTTACGGTCGTCTCAAATGCAACCGAAGAATCGAGACGATGCCCTTCCCGGGCTTCCCCACCGACTTGCAGGCGCAGGCGACGACGCTCAACGCTTTTTGCGAGGGCGGCGCGCTCATCGTGGAAAATCTCTTCGAAACGCGCTTCAAGTATGTTCCGGAGCTCAAACGCATGGGCGCGGATATCGAAGTGCGCGGCAGGAACGCCTTCGTCCGCGGCGTGAGCGGGTTGCACGGCGCGGTGCTCACCGCGGGAGACCTGCGCGGGGGCGCGGCGCTCGTCTTGGCGGCGCTCGGCGCGGAGGGCGTGTCCGAGGTGCTCGATCTTTCGCATATCGACAGGGGATATGACGATCTGCAAGGGAAACTGAAAAAGCTCGGGGCGGAGATCAAGCGCGTGCGCGTATAGCTTCGGGCGGGAGATACCGATGAAAACGAGAGTGATTCTCACAACGCTGGTCGCGTTCTTGCTTCTCGTCGCCGTGACGGCGGCGGGGCTCAACGCCGTGTTCACGGTCACGAACGTCCGCTCGGAATTTCGTACCTATTCGGCGGACGGCGAAAGGGACGCGGCGGCGCTGCGCACCGAGCTGGACGGCTTCGTGGGCGCGAGCACGACCTTCTTTGACCTCGACGAGATCCGCGGCGCGGTGGAAAAGTATCCCTGCTTCCGTCTGGAAGAGGTGAAAAAGGAGTTCCCTTCCACCCTCCGCGTGGTGGTGCGCGAGCGGCGCGAGACCTTCGCGGTCGCGCTGGAAGAGGGGGGATATGCCGTTCTCGACGAGGAGGGCAACTACCTCTATGGGAAGGAAGAGAACGTGAACCGCGTCTTTGGCGCAAACATCCTTCTCGAAGGGTTCGACCCGATCTCCTCGGCGGGGACGCCGGGCGGCGCCTATTTCGACGCATGGCGGGAGGTCGCCTCGGTGTTCGAAGAGGCGCTCACGGAGATCCGCGCCAACGTCGTCTCGGTCACGCTCATGCGCACGACCTCGGTGGAGCGCAACGACTTTTTCCGCATCCGCATGCGCGAGGGCGTGGTCGTGGACATCGGCAACCCTTCCTTCAAGCCGACGGAGAAGGCTCAGCTCGCCGTGCGGGACTATCTCGCGCTCGCCGACGAGGAGAGAATCTTCGGCTTCATCACGGTGGTGGACAGTCCCGCTTCGGGGGAGGTTTTGCCCCCCGATTATTCGCGGGAGAGCAATCTTACGTGAGAGGGAGTCCGTTCAACAAAAATCGCGCCCGTTGCGGCGCTTTTTTTGTGCCCGTCGGGGAAAAATCCCGCTATTCCCTTGACATGGTACCCTTCTTCTGTTATAATAGTGAATACATACGCGCAGGCGCGCATTACACGGGAAGAGGAAGAAAATGGGACGCAAAAGCGTAGCGGTGCTTGACGTCCGCTCCACCGAGGTCGCCATCGTCGTCGGGGAGAAGGGGGTCAACAACACCTTTGTTATCAA
Organism: uncultured Clostridia bacterium; assembly: GCA_947587085.1. Lineage (GTDB taxonomy): Bacteria > Bacillota > Clostridia > Christensenellales > Borkfalkiaceae > Gallimonas. The sequence continues at coordinate 4,878 of CANPXX010000044.1, forward strand.
GGCGAGCAAGACGGAGCCGTATGCGGGCTACGGCGACGGGAAATTCGACAACGAACAGGCGCTGGCGGAGACGCTCAACCGTGCCGTCGCCGCCGTGGAAAAGACGTGCGGCGAACGCGTCAGAACGCTGTATGTGGGGGTCCCGGGAGAGTTCTCCGAGGTGGTGGCGAAGGGGCAGGAGATCGGCTTCTCCAAGAAGCACAAGATCACCGAGAAGGACGTCTCGGCGCTCCTCGAACGCGGCAAAGAGGATCTCCTCTCGCCCGAGGACGACGACGGACCCGACCTTACGCACTTCCGCTTCATGCGCTCGGCGAGCGTCATCTACACCACGTCGGACAACCGCCGCGTGGTCGATCCCGTCGGGCTCACCTCCACGTCGCTCGATGGCGCGCTTTCCTACTTCTTTTGCAGCGACTATTTCGCGGACACGATGGAGAACATCTTCCGCGATTCGAAGATCGAGCTCCGCTTCCTTCCCGCGGAATTCGCGATGGCGACCTATCTCATTCCCTCGCAGACGCGGGACGAATACGCGCTCTTCCTCGATTCGGGGAAACTTTCGACCACCATATGCGTGCTCCTCGGCAACGGGGCGCTCGCGCAAAAGACCTATTGGGTGGGGACGGAGCAGATCGCCTTTCTCATCGCGGACCGCTTCGGGCTTCCCACCGACGCCGCGGAGGCGCTTCTGTTGCGCGCGAACCTCTATTCCAAGGGGAACGCGGGGACTTCGGAGTTCATGTTCCGCGGCAAGGCGTACGAGATCGACTTCAACGAGCTCTCCGAAGTGGTGAAGGAGGGGTTGGACGAGATCTGCGAAGCGCTGAGCGGATTCCTCGAAAATTGTTCGGGGAAGGAGTTCGACTACAAGCCTCTCTATGTCTCGGGGGAGGGCGTCACCGAGATCCGCGGGGCGCTCGAACACATGACGCGGCGCATCGACCGCGTGTGCGAACAGCTCGTGCCCAATCTGCCCTATTTCAACAAACCGTCGATGAGTTCGCGGATCGCCCTCATCGACATGGCGTATGAGGACAACCGCAAGAGCGGACTTTTATATCGATTGACAAACGGTTTCGGAGGTTAATGTATGTACGATTACAATGACAATATACCCTTCCTCGGGGGAGGGAACGAGGAGCCGCAGCCCGAACAGCCGATCGGCGGCATTGTCACGAGCGGGAAAGCCAAGATTCGCGTGGTCGGCGTAGGCGGCGCGGGGAACAACGCCATCAACCGCATGATCGACGCGGGCATCACCAGCGCGGAATACATCGCCGTCAATACCGACGCGCAGATTCTCGCATGCAACAAGGCGCCCATCAAGATTCAGATCGGCGCCCAGCGCACCAAGGGATTGGGCGCGGGCGCGGAGCCCGAGGTCGGACGGGAAGCGGCGGAGGAGAGCAAGGAGCTCCTCTCGCGCGCCATCGAGGGGACCGATCTTCTCTTCATCACCGCGGGGATGGGAGGCGGCACCGGTACGGGCGCGGCGCCCATCATCGCCAAAATGGCGCGGGACATGAAGATTCTGACCGTCGCCGTCGTCACGAAGCCCTTCGAATTCGAGGGGTTCCGCAGAATGGAGAACGCCAACAAGGGCATCGACAACCTGCGCAAGTACGTCGATACGCTCGTCATCATCCCCAACGAGAAGATCACGGAGGTCGTCTCCAAGACGGCGACCATCTCCGAGGCGTTCGGCGTGGCGGACGACGTGCTCAAACAGGGCATCCGCGGCATTGCCGACCTCATCGTGACGCCCGCCCTCATCAACCTCGACTTCGCGGACGTGCGCACCGTGCTCAAAGACAAGGGGCTCGCGCACATGGGCGTCGGCGTGGCGAAGGGGGAGAACCGCATCGTGGAGGCGGTGAAGCTCGCCGTCAACTGCCCGCTCGTCGATACGACCATCGAGGGCGCACAGGGGGTCATCATCAACTTCGTGGGCGGTCCCGACCTGACGCTCGACGAGATCCGCACGGCGGTGGGACTCATCCACGGCGTGGTGGACTTCAACGCGATGATCATCTTCGGCGCCTGCATCGATCCCACCATTCAGGACGAGATAGAGGTAACGGTCATCGCGACGGGATTCCCCTCCGCGGAGGAGGTGCTTCCCGCTTCCAAACAGGCGGGCACGCCCGTTGCGCAGACCGTTCTCCGCCCCGCGGAGGAAGCCGCCGCCGCGCAAGCGCCCCAGCCCGCCGTGCGTCCCGCACCGGCGCCGTCTGCGAACCCGTACCCGTATGCGCGGGAGGAAGCGCCTACGGCACGGTACAGAGAGGACGTCAGCCAGCCGCCCCTCATGCCGACGCGCCAGCCGCGCGACTATTACGGCATGGATGTCCCCGCGCCCGAGGATCCCACGCCTCGTCCCCAGCCCGCCCCGCAGCCCAAGAAAGAGGAGGGGGGCAGACCGGAAGCGCTTGCGAGATGGCTCCGCAACAGAAAGAAATAACTTGCGACGCGGCGCGATGAGCGCGCCGCGTTTTTGCATACAAAGGAAATGCCATGAAACGATTGACTCTCAAAGAAGTCCAGACCGCGCTTTTGGGTCTTTTGACCGAGTTTGACCGCGTGTGTAGGGAACACGGCTTGCGCTATTCCCTCGCCTACGGGACGCTGCTCGGCGCCGTGCGCCACGGAGGTTTCATCCCGTGGGACGACGACGCGGACGTTCTGATGCCCCGTCCCGACTATGAAAAGTTCCATGCGCTCGCGGAGGAAGGGAAGATCGTATTTCCGTCCGATTTCGCCCTCACGCGGGACAGGGGGAAGCGGGTGGACTATCCCTTCTTGAAACTCATGGACAAGCGCTACCGCATCAAGAGCGCCTCGCACGTGGAAGTCCCGTATCTCTTTCTCGACATCTTCCCCGTTGACGGCGTGCCCGACCTCCCGCCCAAGGAGCGCAAGAAGCTCTATCACAGGGAGCGGTTCTGGAACTTCATCAACGCCATGTGCAGATGGTATGTGTTTGCCGACAAGTGGTGGGGATATGTGTTGCGCGTCCCGCTCTTTTGGTTCTATCTGCCTTGGATCTGTTACGGAAAGACGCGCGCGAGCCGCCGATTGAAAAAGATTTTGGAGCTCTATCCCTATGAGGAGTGCGAACTGTGCGACTGCCGCGCATGGGGGCAGCGTTGCGACGATATCCCGCGGGCGCTCTACGACGACCTCAGGGAATATGATTTCGAAGGACATAAATTCTTCGGATATGCCGATTACGACACAGCGCTCTCCGTCTGCTATCACGACTACATGACCATTCCCGACGAGAAGCACCGCGGGACGCACCATCTTCGCGTCTATCCCGTTCCGAAGGCATAGGAGAAATACCATGAATATCGCACTCATCATCGCGGGCGGAAGCGGACAGCGGATGCACAGAGAGATCCCGAAACAATTCCTCAACGTGCGCGGGAAGCCCGTCATCGTCTACACGTTGGAGGCATTCCAGCAGCACCCGAACATCGACAGAATCGTGGTCGTCTGCATCGAGGGATGGGAGACCATCCTCGAAGCGTATTGCCGCCAATACAAGATCACCAAGCTCGAAGGCATCGTAAAGGGAGGGGAGAACGGACAGGCGTCCATCCGCAACGGGGTGATGTACATCGCCTCCCGCCATGCCGACGACGATCTCATCCTCGTGCACGACGCCATCCGCCCCATGGTCTCGCACGACATCATCTCCGATTGCATCCGCGTGGCGAAGCAGTACGGGAACGCCGTCACCGTCATTCCCTGCATGGAGGCGATCCTTCGGACCAAAGACGGCAACGTGAGCGACGCGCAGGTCCTGCGGAGCGAGCTGATGCGCACGCAGACGCCGCAGGCGGCGACGGTGAAGTGTCTCGCCGAGGCGCACCGCGAGGCGATGGCGCGGGGCATCACCGCCTCCATCGCCACGTGCACCCTGCTCATCGAATTGGGGCAGACGGTGCATTTCTCCTTCGGTTCGGAGAAGAACATCAAGATCACGACGGGGGACGACCTCGACATCTTCAAAGCGCTCCTCGCGGTGGAGGAAGAAGGGGAATGAAATTCGGGGAAAGATATTTCAGCGACCTCGCGCGCGCGGCGGAGGAGGTCCCCGCGGAGGCGTTTGCGGGCAAGTCCGTTTGCGTGACGGGCGCGACGGGGCTCATCGGCTCGTCGATCGCCGATCTTCTGCTCTATTTGCGTCGGGAGCGCAACGTGCCCATCGGCCTCACCTTTACGGCGCGCTCTTCGGAGAAGCTGTTTTCCCGCTTTGCGGCATGGGAGGGCGGCTACACGGCGCTCGCCTTCCGTTGCGGGGAGCCCTTCGGGGGGGAGCGATACGATTTTCTCATCCATTGCGCCGAGAATGCGCACCCGCAGATGTTCTCCTCCTTTCCCGTGGAGACGGCGACGGGGGCGCTCGGCGGGGCGGTCACTCTGCTCGAACACATGCGGGGGGGCGGTCGGTTTTGCTATCTCTCTTCGAGCGAAGTGTACGGCAAGCTGGAGGCGCACGCGCCCATCCGCGAGACGCAGTTCGGCGAGGTGGACCTCTCCGACGCGCGCTCCTGCTATCCTTCGGCGAAGCGGATGATCGAAACGCTGTGTGCCTGTTACGGGAAGGAATACGGGGTCGATCACGTCATCGTCCGCCCGGGGCATATCTTCGGACCCGCCTTTACGCGGGAGGATTCGCGCGCATACGCACAGTTCGCGCGCGACGTGCTCTCGGGGCGGGACATCGTGATGAAGAGCGGGGGGAGACAGCTCCGCTCCTATTGCTATGCGGCGGATTGCGCGAGCGCCATTCTGACCGTGCTGGCGCGCGGCGCGCGGGGAGAGGCTTACAACATCTCCAATCCCCGCTCGGTCGCCACCATCCGCGAGCTCGCCGAGACGTACGCCCGCCTTTCGGGGCGGAAGGTGGTGTTCGATCTTCCCACCGAAGCGGAGCGGGCGGGCTACAACCGCATGACCTTTTCGGCGCTCGACTCCTCCAAACTGCACGTCCTCGGCTGGAAGGGGAGCTTCGACCTCGAAGCGGGCGTGCGCGGCACGCTGGAAAGCGCGGAACTGTGAAAAAGAGGAAGCCGAAGCGGCTTCCTCTTCCCATCAAAAAAGCGGCCCGAAAGCCGCTTTTTTGTTTCTTAATACATGCCGTCCATGCCGCCTGCGGGCGCCGCGGGTGCGGCGGGAGGGGTGGGGATATCGGTGACGATGGACTCCGTCGTGAGCAGAGTGGAGGCGACGGAAGCCGCATTCTGCAACACGGAACGGGTGACCTTCGTCGGGTCGATGATGCCGCTCTCCACCATATCGGCGTACACGTTTTTGAGTGCGTCGAAGCCGTAGTTGACGGTTTTCTTGGCGAGGATCTTATCGACGACGACGGAGCCGTCCACACCTGCGTTCTTGGCGATCTGACGGACGGGCTCTTCGCACGCCTTCAAGACGATCGCCGCGCCCGTTCTCTCGTCGCCCGAGAGCCCGGAGACCAATCTTCTCAGATCGGGGATGCAGGAGAGGAGGGCGGAGCCGCCGCCGGGGACGTAGCCCTCTTCGACCGCCGCGCGGGTCGCCGCGAGCGCGTCGTCGATGCGGAGCTTCTTCTCCTTCATTTCGACTTCGGTCGCCGCGCCGACGTTGATGACGGCAACGCCGCCCGCGAGTTTGGCAAGGCGCTCCTGCAATTTCTCCCTGTCGTAGTCGGAGGTGGTGACCTCGATCTGCGCCTTGATGGAGGCGACGCGCGCCTTGATGGCTTCCTTGTCGCCCGCGCCGTCGATGATGGTGGTGTTGTCCTTGTCCACCTTCACCTGGTTCGCTCTGCCGAGCAGATCGGGGGTGACGTCCTTGAACTCATAGCCGAGGTCGCTCGAGATCACGGTGCCGCCCGTGAGAACGGCGATATCTTCGAGCATCGCCTTCCTTCTGTCGCCGAAGC
>CANPXX010000045.1 GCA_947587085.1 uncultured Clostridia bacterium
ACCATCGCGGCGGGCGCATTCCAAGAATGCGGACAGACGGAGCGCGTCACTCTGCCCGAGAGCGTACTGTTCGTGGGTGCGGGCGCATTCCAAGGCTGCGACTGTCTTACAGTCTTGGAGCTTCCCGCGCCCGAGGCGTGGGAGATGTGCGGATGGGACGGCGTATGGCTCCCCTGCGGGTTTACGGACGACGCGGAGCAGAACGCCGCCCTCGCCCCGTATCTCTCCCTTTCGCCGTGGAGGCGCGGATAGTGAAGCGGCGGGCGGCACGTCTTGCGCCTCTACGTTCCATACGGGATATAGTTATGCTCTGCACGCCATATAGTTATATTTTGGACACGGTATAGTTATTATCTGGATATGGTAGTCTTATAGCACAGACATGGTAGTCTTACATCACAGACATGGTAGTCTTACATCACAGACATGGTAGCCTTACATTACATACATGGCGAGGGGAGCGCGGATGCGCTCCCCTCACATTTTAACGGATGAGATTTTGCAATACGGTGTCGGGCGCCTGTTCATAGCGGGCGAAGCTCTCGCTGAACTTTCCTCTGCCCTGCGTCATGGAGCGAAGGCTCGTCGCATAGGTGAGGAGCTCGCCCTGCGGCGCTTCGGCGGTGATCACCTGCATGTCGTCCTGCGTATCCATGCCGATGATGCGCCCGCGGCGCTTGTTGAGATCGCCCATCACGTCGCCGACGAACTGTTCGGGCACCGCGATCTTGAGGCGGGAGAGCGGTTCGAGAAGGACGGGCGAGGCGTTCTTGATGCCTTCCTTGAAGGCGAGCTCGGCGGCAGCTTTGAAGGCGGCTTCGGAGGAGTCCACTTCATGATAGCTTCCGTCGTAGAGCACCGCCCGCACGCGGATGACGGGGTAGCCCGCGAGCACGCCGTGCGGCAGACTCTCGAGGATGCCCTTCTCCACGGCGGGGATATATTGCTTGGGCACCGTGCCGCCCACGACCTCTTCCGCAAACTCGAAGTCCTTTTCGCAGGGCTCGAAGCGCATCTTGCAGTGTCCGTACTGTCCGTGCCCGCCCGTCTGCTTCTTGTACTTGCCCTCGGCGGTCGAGGAGGAGCGGATGGTCTCCTTGTACGCGATGGCGGGGGTGCGGAAGTCGGCGTCCGCGCCGAACTTCGACTTCAACTTCTTCTTGATGATGTCGAGGTGCACTTCGCCCTGCCCTCCCGCGAGCGTCTCGCCCGTATCGGGATTCTTGTACACGACGAAGCTCTTGTCCTCCTCCGCGAGTCGGTTGAGCCCCGAGAACACCTTGTCCTCCGTCCCGCGGACGGCGGCGTAGACCGCCATGGAGAGCACGGGCTTGGGGAAGGGGATGGGGTCGAAGAGGACGGGGGCGCCCTCGTCGCACAGCGTGTCGCCCGTGCCCGTATTGGCGAGCTTGGAGACGGCGCCGATGTCTCCCGCCACGAGGGCGGGAACGGGCTCAAGCTTCTTGCCCCGCACGATGTAGAGCGTATTCACCCGCTCCACCGTATTGGTATTCGGATTGAGGAGGGCGCTCCCCGCGCGCAGAACGCCGCGGTTGACGCGGAGATAGTTGAGCTTGCCCACGAAGGGGTCCACCGTCGTCTTGAATACCTGCGCCGCGACGGGGGCGTCTTCGCTGCATTCGATGCCGACGACGGCGTCCTTTTTGAGGTCGGTCGCGGGCAGAGCGGTGCGCTCCGCCGCCTCGGGCATGTACTTCACGATCTCGTTCATGAGGTTGATGACGCCCTTGTTGAGGAGGGCGCTCCCCGCCATCACGGGAATGACGTTGATGGAGAAGATGCCCTTGCGGATGCCGTGGATGGTGTCCTCGCGGGAGAGGAAGCCGTCCTCGAAGTACTTTTCGAGGAGCACCTCGTCGTTCTCGGCGGCGGTCTCCATGAGGGAGAACTGCATCGCTTCGAGGTCGCGCCGATAGGTTTCGGGCACCTCGATCTCCTCGGGCCCCATGTTGGTGAAATGATACGCCTTCCCCGTGAGCGCGTTCACGATGCCCGTCATCTTGCTGTTCTCCATGATGGGAATCTGGATGGGCGCGATCTTGCCCTTGTATTTTTCCTGCAAGGCACGGACGGTGCCCGCATAGTCGGCATTCTCCTTGTCCATGCCGTTGATGAACACGACGAGAGGCTTCTTGGCGCGCAGACAGAGGTTGATCGCCTTCTCGGCGCCCACCGTCACCTCGCCGTTGGCGCCCGCCACCACGAGCGCCGCCCCGCAGGCGCGCATCGCCTCGTTGAACTCGCCCTCGAAGTCATAGAACCCGGGCACGTCGATGAGGTTGATCTTGACGTCCTTCCAATTGAGATAGGCGAGCGACAGCGAGACGGAGGACTTGCGGGCGAGCTCCTGCTCGTCGAAGTCGCACACCGTCGTGCCGTTCTCGATCTTCCCCATGCGCTCGATAGCGTTGGCGTTGAAGAGCATCGCCTCGCAGAGGGTGGTCTTTCCCTCTCCGCTGTGCCCCACTACCGCGAGATTGCGGATATTTTTGGCAGAAATTTCCATGCGTCGTTCCCCTTGTTTTTGGATTGGGCGAGAGCCCGCTTTCCTCCATTATACCGCAAATACGATAAAAATCAAGAGGGAATGGAAAAATAGTTGCAAAATTTGTTTGGAACGCTCGCAAACCTTTCGGGCGGGCTATGCCCCGAGCGCTTTACGGTGCGCCCGCATAAGGTGCGCCCGCATAAAAAAGTTTTGGCGCGTGCGCGCTACTGCCCGTTCCGAAATTCGCGGACGATGTCGTGCGTCAATTTGGCGAGGACGCGATCGCCCCAATGTTCCTTCTCCGTTTCATTCATATAGACCAGCCGCTCCACGTCGGAAAGGTCGCGGAAAAGATTCGGGAACCGATCGAGAAGATTCTGCATGTAGGGCTTGTCGTAGATCGTGCTCGCGCGGATGATATCCAAAACGACGTCCTTGTGCTTTTGGTAGAGTTCCTGCGTATGGAGCGTTTCCTGCGTTCTCTTTAAGTTGGCGCGGAAGCGGGGATCGGAAGAATGGTCCCCGATCTTCAATTCGAAATTTTCGTTCTTCCCCAAGAGGTAGGAGACGTCGCCCGTATAGCTTGTCTCGAAGCGGACGTCCGTCCCGTATTCGTCCCGATAGGGATATAAAAACGTGTACGTCTTGGCGACGGGATCGTACACATCGGCATCCGCTTTGGACTGATTGCAGATGGCGCAACAGGGGATGAGATTGTAGAGCGAAACCGCCAGATAGGGATATTTGACCTTGCCGAAGAAGTGGTCGAACTGCGGTCTCACACGGTGGAAGCGCAGCGTATGGATATAGCTGCGGTTGCAATAGGGGCACACCTTGACGCCCGTCCTGTCGCACAGCGATCTCCCGAGCGCGGTGGCTGTAAAGCTATGGTAGAGGGCGAGGAACTCCTTTTGCGGCGAGGAAGTCGCCTTCCCGCCGAATGCGCCGATCGCGTCGATGGCGCTCAGCAGACACTCGATCTCGCCGACGAGCACCTCCTCCACCCTGCGGGCGTTTAAGGTATCGCCGCTGAAAAAGTAGTCGGTGATATTGGGGAACCGCCCCCGCGCGCGGAAGTCGGAGAGGAGTCTTTCGAAGGGGGGACGGACGCAGCGGAGGAAGTCCGCTTCGATGGATCTGTCGATGGCGAAGAGCTTAATCATGGTCCTCACGCTCCAACCGCTCGATCTCTTCCTCGATGAGCTCGCGTTGCCTGTGCAAAAACGCCGCGTATCTGTCCCTTTCTTGTTGCGGAAGGCGGCCCTGCCGTTCCCGCGCATACGCCCTGTCGAAATCGCGCTGCCAAACGACTTGCGGACGCCGCGCGGCGAGCATCTCCTCCAATTTCCGTTTCAGCACGGGCTCGCCGATCATGCCGATGATGCGCTCGAACCGCGCGTATTCCTCATCGGACAGGTCGTCGCCGTGCAGGCGCCTCGCGATGTTGTTGATGACCCCGAGCGCAAAATCTCCCACGCCGACGCCGCCCTCCAAAAAGAAGCTGTTGCGGTACAGGGAGGGGATGTTCGCCGCGAAGGTCTGTTGCAGGTCGCGTCCCGCGCGCACGACGGAGGTTTCCTCCCCCTTGATGAGATAGGTCGTGTTCTCGCGGGGGATATCGGAGAGCACGATGGGGGAATGGCTGGAAATGACGATCTGCACATTGTGCCCGCGGAACAGATTCCCGATCTGTTTGAGGAGGACGGAGATGAGGCGCCTCTGGGCATTGGGATGGACGTACAGATCGATCTCGTCGAAGAGAAACAAGATGTTTTCGCGGGTACTGTAATGCTCCCGCCCTTCGAGCAAAGACAGATAGTCGAGCATCTCGATTCTCGAAGCGAGATTGAGGAGCGCCCGTTCGCCCGAGGAGAGGGAGAGCCCGTCCACCGACAGGTATTTCGCGATGAAACTTACGCCGCGGCGCAGTTTCCACCGCTCCATCAATTTGCCGAGCGCGGACACGGAGACGTCGTACCATTGCCGATGGGCGAGGTCGTCTTTGGGAATGGCGTTGGTCGAAACGCCGACGCCGCTCAGCTCGGCGACTTCCCCGATCTCCTGTACGGCGAGCAAGTAATATTGCACGGCGAGCGTGTCGTCGATGTTCTGTCCGATGAAGTCGGTACAGGCGCGAAGAAGATTCTTTGCATCCGTGCCGTTCGGTTGGAAGTCAAACAGCACATGCAGCTCGAACGCCAAATTGACGATCAGAGTCTCGTACGGGTCATAGGCGTTGGCAGAGGCGGCGGTTGCGATCTCGAGGAACCTTTGTCGGGCTTTGAACAGAATGTCCGTCCACGGACCCGCAGAGGAGCGGCTGAGAAAGTTGTCGATGTCCGCAAGAACGGAGCTGAACGAGAGGCGCACCGAAGAGATGGATTTCCCGAGATATTCATCCTGCCGTTCGTACTTGCGCATCCGATGCAAGAAGAGGACGTCCAAGATCTGCTGAAAGTCCCGCACCCCCTTCTGGCGGATCAGGAGCTGTTGAAAGTTGTCGAAATTGGGCTCGTGCAGAGCGGGCGAATGCTCGCCGTACATGACGGTGTAATTATAAAAGTTCCGCGCGACGGAGAAAAGCGCCGCGTTGAAGATGGAGATGTGGTCGATGTTCCGTTGGAACATGTTGGAATCGGAGGCGTATTCCGAGTTGGTAAAATAGATGTGGGTCGCCGCTTCGGGGAGCGCGTCGCGCGGCTCGGTTCGCGACAGAGGGGGAATCTCCCTGTCGCCCCAGCGAACGGTGTGCCCCGTTTTGTTGACGACCCGAAGGGTGCTCCCCGTGCGGAACACCGCGAGGAACATTTCGCGGGCATTCCGCTCGTCGGTATCGGAATCGTACCGCGCGTCCTTCGCCGTCCGAAGGGGGAGACAGGCGAGCGAATTCAAAAATTGTAGGAAGGTGGTCTTCCCGGTCCCGTTCTCGCCGATGACGGCGCTCAAATTCATGATGTTCCCGCGGCGGAACACGTTGACGCCCTCCCGCCTTTGGATGGACAATTGGTTGGTCTCCGCGCGGAAGGAGACCGAATATTCGGGGGAGAGCTCGAACTCCGCGTCCCTGAGACAGCGGCGATCGTTTAACCATATGTAGATGAGTTCCTGTTCCATGCGATTACCTTGTATGCTGTTCAAAAAAATTTGTGTTTTCAATCTTCCCTTGGCTCCCGCCTATTTTACACGGGATCACTGTTTTTTGCGTCTGTATTTTGCGAGCGCAAATCCAAGCCCTGCGGTCAAAGCCGAAGCGGGGAGGACGATCGCCAACCACATCAAGTTGCCCTGTCGTTCAGCTTTGTCCTGCTCTTCAAAGATGAGCTCGAAATACAGTTCGGTCGTCTTGTAATTCTCCGCGTCGTCGCCCCGATAGACCGCTTTTGCAGTCGTTCTGTCTCCCGAGAGCTCCATGTCCCCATCGTCCCAGACGAACCCGTCGGGGAGAGCGATCTCGGACAGCTTCGTTGCCTTTTCGCGATACTTGATCGTCGTATTCACGTTAGGCTTCTCCGCTCTTTCAATGGTGAAGGCAAGCTCCCTCGTCCCGCTGTAATCGTTTTGGAAGGTGACGATGGCTTTGCCCGTCCCCGCATTCAGATTGTTTTGATATTCGATCTCGAAGTCAACGCCTGAGACGAGCATAAAGTCGCCGTCTTTTACAACGACGCTCGGCGTTCTCTTCTCGCCGTTATAGATAAAGGATGAAGTTTCAAGCTCGGCAGATAATTCCGAAGCGTCCTTGGGCGGCTCTTTTATGACCGTGATCTCCGTGCGATACGTCTCATAATTCACCGTGTCGGAATATACTGCCCACGCTTGAAGGCTTTCCTCATCGATCGCCCTTTTCGGCTCCTCCCAATGCCATCCCTCCGCCAAGGGGACTTCCTCTAAGGTTTTTGCCCTTCGAAGAACTGTCATGGAGGGCGCGGGCATGGGGGTGGGACGATCTGCCTTTGCGATGGTAAACGGTGCCTTCGCCGCGGCTGACCGATAATTTTGCGACGGTTGGATCTCCGCTCGGATCCAATACGCGCCTGCGTCGGTCGGCTTCCTCTCCGTGTAAACGCCGTCTTGTGCGTCGGAATAGGTATAGGTGACGGGGGCGGGTTCCATCTGCCCCTCCGTGCGCGGGGTCGGCGTGGTTGCGTCCCCATACGTCCAATCCGATAATTCGACTTTGAAGTGTTGCCGCTCCGCCCTTTCAATGGTGAACGTGCAGGTTCGGGAGCCCGTGTAGTCGTTTTTTCCTTTGACGGTCACGCTCGCTTGTCCCGCATTCAGATTGTTTTGATATTCGATCTCGAAGTCAACGCCTGAGGCGAGCAAGAAGTCGCCGTCTTTTACAACGGCGCTCGGCGTTCTCTCCTCGCCGTTATAGATATAAGACAGAGCTTCAAGCTCGACAGATACCTCGGAAACGTCCTTGGGCGGCTCCTTTATGACCGTGATCTCGACGCGATACGTCTCATAATTCACCGTGTCGGAATATGCCGCCCACGCTTGAAGGCTTTCCTCATCGATCATCCTTTTCGGCTCTTCCCAATGCCACCCCTTTGCCAAGGGGACCTCCTCTAAGGTTTTTGCCCGCCGAAGGACCGTCATGGAAGAAGGCGGCGTAGAGGTGGGGCGATCTGCCTTTTGAATCTCAAAATCACGGCTGATTTGATGGAAATACCGCCCGCGCCCCTCGACGATGACCGTGGCTGTCCCCGCATTTATGTTGTTCTGATAGGTTAAAAGATAGTCGATCGAAGGGCGAAGCGTTTTCCCTTGACAGATCACTTTTACGCTTGGCTCGATCGCTTCGCCCGTGTATCGATATTCTCCCTCTACTTCCACGGTGGCGGATGAAATGTCGGTATCGGCAGGAGGATCTTGCGCGAGCTTGTTGATATAGAAATCGCACGTCAAGTTTTGATAGAATTCCTTGTCTGCGCCCACATATCGGATCGACACGGGGGAATCGGACTTCCCAAGACCGAGCTCCCTGTCGCGATCGATCCACTCCCAATCGGCGGGAAGCGGGATGTCATACAAACGGATCGCGTCGTTGTAGACATCGACCGTGCCGTTCATCACGCCGGGCGGATGTGGTGGTTTGGCAACTTCGAAAGACGTTATTCTGACGCCGCTGTATTCGCCCATGCCCATGATTTTGATCGTTGTCATCCCCGGGGAAGCGATCTTTTGAACCTCCACCCTGTAATCTCTTTCTTCCGTCAGCAATTTGTCGCCCGAATAGACGGCAAGCGCGGGGGCCAACTGTTGGTTTTTTACGTAATAGACGAGCCTGTTCGCAATTTCCACCCGTGCATATTGCAGGTCGTTGCCCAAATCGGTTTTACGGTCAACCGTGTTCGTGATCGCCCGAATTTTCGCCGAGCGGTTACTCGCCGAACTGTCTGCATAGGCATTGCTGTTTTTGAAGCTGATCCATTTCCCCCCTTGCAGGTAGTACGTCATATCGTTGACGGAGGCATTGCCATCGACCGCACAGCTGATGGGAACGGAAACATTGGACCTCGTTCTGCAACGCACCACGATGGAGAAGTATTCGCCTTGTCCGAGATCGAGCGGGTCTTTGAGATCGATCGTGTGCATTCCGCTGCGTTCGATATGCGCATCCATCTCCACGGCGGGGTCGTTCCGGTCCGGTATGTTGATGGGGTCGTTCACATTGCCGGGATTGACGCGTAAATTCCGATATATCTTTACATTGACGTCTACATCTTCCTGCGGAACATAGAGCATAACGGCTTTTAATTGTTCCTGCTTAGTAGGGCTTGAAAGTTTTGCTTCATAGATCGCCGCCTGTGCTTCCCCGGCGGTCTTATTCATGCTGATCGTCACATTCCCGTCATAGTGGTAAATATTCTGATAGTCCTCCTGCATCGCCAAATCGATGGAATAGAGAGCGCCGATGGGCAATTCATAGGAGATATAGTAGCACCATGTCCCATTGATTTTGTTGTACCCTGCGTCTCCCCAACTGTTTTTAATGATCCATGCCCCGTCGCTAACGGGGTGCTTCGGCGAGAACGCCGTTTTCTTGACGGTGTCATCCCAGCCGATAATGATCGAAGTATGGTCTGCGGGATCGCTATTGCTGTAATATTGATTGGCGGTCGGATGGCTGTAATTGAATGCGACCGCACCGTACCGCAAAATGGCGCGTTTGATCGCGCTTCTTTCATTCGAAATATTTTGATAGCTTTGTACGTAATATCTGGAAGGTTGAAGTTTGCTCTTGATGGTGCTTGCGGGGACGGAAGAATGAAATGAATTTTCGGGCAGGAGGGTGTACCCTTGCGTCATAATGGAAAAAGCGTTTACGGCGCCGGTATCCCCTTGATTCCATGTCCCGTAATTATATGTATCATTCGTCGTCAAGAAGAGCGGATCGTAGTCGCCGTCGCGGGTATGGCGATTGTATGCCGCGATCGTTTCATCGAGATCGAGATTTTCTTTCGTTGCGCTTGCGTCGATGCCTTTACGCAAGATGTTTGTCTCGGCAGCCCCGACCGCCGCAAACGCCCAACATGTGTTTTTTGTGTATTGGTTTCTTGCGGGTGTGATATATCCAAAGTCCCGCCCGTCGAATTTGGTCAGGGTATCTGCCCAATCGCCGAGTTGTTCATCTCCCGCGCGTTGCAAGTCCGAAAGCGTTCTCGGCGCCTCACCGCTCGTCATTTGCAATTCTTGGTCGAATGCGTTGGCGCAGACAATATCGTCCCTTGCCCCGATCGAAAGAATCGCTCCGAGGGAGAGGAGAATAACTTGCAGGAGAATGAGAAAGAGGAGGAAGCGGCTTCTCGTCCATCCGCTCGCGGAGATAGCTCTATGGGGATGTTTAGACTGTCTCAAATTTGGTTTCATAGGATGCGTTTCGTCCTCCGTCTCGGGATATGCGCGCGATTCTGCGAAAGGGGTTGCCGTGAATACAACAATCCTCCCTTTTCGACTTTTATTGTAACGGATTTTCACCGAAAAATCAAGGGGTTGTCCGCTTTCTGTTCTATGTAAAAGAATTTTGTCTTTTTGCAATAGAGGATGCTGGAATGTGCTTCGAGGACCCTTAGCAGTAGTTAGGATGCAAAACCGTTCATATGAAACAAAAGATGAGCGGGAGGGACGGAGAAAAATGAGAATTCACAAAAAAGGGGGAGACGGAGGGGGAGGTATTCAAACAAATTGAAAACGGAGACAAAGCGCTCAAAAAGTGTTATAATATAGCAAAATTTGAAAACGCACCCCATCGGGGGTCGGAGGGCGGTCGGCTTGCCCATTCGAGACAAAAAGTAGTGCGCCCTTTGAGGGGTGCCTTTTTCGTTTCGGGGGGATACGGATGAAGAACTCGGTGAAGCTCGCGGCGTTCGCGGTGCTGCTCGGTTGCTGTATGATCGTTGCGGCGACCTTGGTCTTTTGGCAGAAACCCGTGTACGGGGACATGGGAGAAGACCTCTTCACGTCGGAAGAGGGGAACGGAGATATCACCGCCCGGGGGGAGGAAGTGCTCCCTCCCGCAACGGAGACCCCGCAGGGGGACGAAGCGGACGGGAGCGGCGGGGAGACCCCGCCCGAAGAGACGCCTCCTGCAACAACTCCCTCCGAGGACCCGTCTCCCGAGACAGAGGGAAAGACGGAAGATAAGACAGAAGATAAGACGGAAGATAAGACGGAAGATAAGACAGAGGGAAAGACAGACGGGGAGACGGACGGAGACAGGGAGATCGGGGAAGAGCCCGAGTATCATACGCCCGAGGATGTGCCGCCGATTGGGGAGGATGCGGGCGGGGAGCTCGTCCGTCCCTCTTCTCCCGCGGAGGAGACGCCCGAGCATCGCTATCCCGAGGGATATGAGAGCGACGCGACGGGGCATTGGAAGCGGTGCGCGGAGTGCGG
>CANPXX010000046.1 GCA_947587085.1 uncultured Clostridia bacterium
CCCGCCGATCGTCCCGCAATAGAATGCGATGATGCCGATGGCGAGGATGCCGAGCGTCTGCGATGTGAGGAAGATGTCCCCCTTCGCCTTACAGCCGACCGCGATCCCGAGGAAGATGGTCACCGTATTGATGAGTCCGTTCTGCGCCTGCGACGAGAGCCGCTCCACGACGCCCGACTCGCGGAATAGGTTCCCGAGCATGAGCATGCCGAGAAGCGGAATGGCGTCGGGCAAGAGAAGCCCCACGACGAGGGTGACGGCGATCGGGAAGATCACCTTCTCCACTTTGGAGACCTGACGGAGCGGGCGCATGCGGATGGCGCGCTCCTTCTTGGTGGTCAAAAGCCGCATCACGGGTTTTTGGATAGCGGGGATGAGCGCCATATACGAATATGCCGCGATGGCGATGGTCGGCACCAAATTTTCGGCGAGCATCTTGGAGACATAGATCGCCGTGGGACCGTCTGCACCGCCGATGATGGCGATCGCCGCGGCTTCCGCCCCCGTGAAGCCGATGAGCACCGCGCCGAAGAGCGCGATGAAGATACCGAGCTGTGCGCCCGCGCCGATGAGCATGCTCTTGGGATTGGCGATGAGCGGTCCGAAATCGGTCATGGCGCCGATGCCGAGGAAGATGAGCGGCGGATAGATGACCTTATCCACGCCGTAGTACAGATACCACAAGAGACCGCGATTCTCCACGAGGTCATAGGTATGCGCTTCGTCGGTGTACGTTCCCCACAGGATCCGCTCCGCCCCCGGGATGTTGATGAGGAACATTCCGAACGCAATGGGAAGCAGGAGCATGGGCTCGTATTTTTTGACGATCGCGAGGAAGAACAGCACAAACGAGATGGCAAGCATCACATAGTTCTGCCACGTCCCCTGCGAGAGCCCCATCGATTCCCACAAGTTGGAAAAGATTCCCCCGATGTCGAGAGCAAGTAAGTTCGTTCCCATAGCCCTCTCCGCGTTATCCGATCACAGCGAGGACGGCGTCGGATTCCACGTTCGCGCCCTTCGCCACGCTGAACGAGACGGTCCCGTCGCAGGGGGCGGTGATGTCGTTGTCCATCTTCATCGCTTCGAGGACGAGGAGGGGCTGATCTTTCTTGACGCTCGCGCCCTCCGCGACGAGCAGGTTCTTGATGAGCCCCGGGAAGGGCGCAAGCACCTTCGTCCCGCCCGCGGGAGCCGCCTTAGGCGCGGGCGCGGGAGCCGCTGCCGCCGCGCGGGAGACGACGGGTACGGCAGGCGCTTCGCCGCCGACCTCCTCCACGCCCACCTCGTATCTCTTTCCGTCTACCGTAATGATGAAATTCCGCATATTGTTCTCCTTATTGATTTACAATCTCTTGATGCGCCGCACCACAAAGTCGCACCTGCGCCGCTCCCCTTCGAGACAGACGGCGAGCGCCGCGGTGATCGCCGCGATCTCTTCGGGCGAAATGTCGGAATCCGCGGCGGGGAGCTTCTCGGGCGGTGCGGGAGGCGCCGCCTTCTCCTTCCGTGCCGTGACCCGCTTCATGATAAAGCCCACGAGGGACAAAATCAGGATGAGGAGTACGATTCCGAGAAAGACGAACAAAAACCCGAATGCGGCATAGAACGCCCCGGCGCCCGCGCCGCCTTCGAGATGGATGCCGTCAAAGAGCAAAAGCAGTCCGCGCATACTCACCTCACGAGCGTCTGGATGGACGCGACAAGATACTGTTTGAGGAAGCGGGGCTCTATGATGTCGTCAAGGTATCCGTTCTTGGCGGCGTTGAAGGGATCGGCGACTTCCTCGCGGTAGCGCGCGGCGAGCGCTTCCCTGTCCGCCTCCTTCCCGCTCGCATATTGGATGTCCGCCCCCGCGGCGCTCTCGAAGAGCGCGATCTCGGCGGTCGCGAGCGCGAAGGTATAGTCGAACCCGACGGACTTCGCCGCGAAGAGCGAATACCCGAGCCCGACCGCCCGCCCCGTGACGACGGCGACCTTCGCCCCGTCGATGGCATCGAGCACGGAGAGATATTCGGAGATCTCCGCAAGCGCCGCGCTGTTCGCGGTGCCGAGCGAGGGCTCCACGCCGAGGCAGTCCACAAAGGTCACGAAGGGAAGCCCATAGCAACCTGCGAATTGCGCGAAGGCGCGAATCTTTCTCACGTTGGCGGCGTTGAGTCTCGCGCCGTCGAACACGACCGCCGCGACCGCGATTCCCCCCAGCCGTCCGAGCACCGTCTTTACCTCGGGGCAGCCGTTCGCGCCGAGTTCGATGCCCCCTTCGAGAAGGGAGACGAGCGCCGCCGCGTCCGCCTTGCGGTCGAGCGCGGGGAGCGGGTCGTTGAGCTCTGCGTCGATCATGGGGATGCGCACGAGGTCGGAGATCGCCAAAATCTTCGAAGCCGCCTCGCGCATGTCTCTGACGGAAAGTGCGGGAAGGAGGGCGTCGGTCAGCGCGCGGTACCCTCCCACTTCCACGGGTTTGAGGTTCTTCCCCGCCTTCGCGGAGAGCACGAAGGGAGAATGGACGCACATCGCGCTCCCCTCCGTGAAGAGCACGACGTCGCACAGGGAGGCAAGCGCGGCGGCAGAGCCGTACACCTCACCGTCGAGAATGGCGAACTGCATCACCGTGCCTTTGAGGCGGGACGCCCGACAGAGGAGCCCCGCGATTCCTTCGAGCACATTCACTCCCTCGCCCACGCGCACGCCGTGCGAGCGGAGCAGATAGACGACGGGCGTCCCGTTTTTCTCCGCGGCATCCAGCGTCTTGACGATCTTCTCGCACCCCGCCTTGGACAGCCCGCCCGCATACACGGCGAAATTCTGCGCCACGAGATAGTACGGGTACCCGCCGATCGTGGCGAATCCCGTTACCACCCCTTCTCCGTGCGCGCCGTCGCCGTAAAAGGCGTTCTCCGAAAAGCTGAACGCCGCGAGCTCCACGAAGCTGTCCTCGTCCGTGAGCGCGCGGATCTGCGCCCGAACGTCCGCTCCCGCCGCGCGAAGCTCCTCTTTTCTTGCGCGAAGCAATCCGATCTTATCCATAACCACCTCGTCCGATTTCCGAAAAAACCCAATTTTTACCGATTACCATTATACACAAGGCATGCGGAAAAAGCAAGAAAAATCCGCAACAATTTCCCCCTCCTTCGCAGAAAAAAACCGTGCGGTCGGCACGGTTCATTTTTTCTCTCTTCCCTCCTCGGGCGGGTCGCCTTGGGGGACGCTCTTCGTCACGAGCGAGCCGTCCGGATCGACGACCTGTATGCAGAACTCCTCCTTGGCGGATTCTTTTTCCCGCTCGTCCCGCCTCGTCCCGCGGCGGAACTTTTTCTCGAACCAGCCGAGGATGGCGTCCGACTTCTTGTAGAGCACCACGAGGAGCGCGGCGACGCACAGGAAGATGACGATCCAGACGAGGATCCCCCACCAAGTGTTGAAGGGAATGAGCGTGATGGAATAGCTCGTCGTGAAGATGGCGAGCACGCGCGAGATGGCGATCACGGCGAGGAAATACCAGACGGACATGGAGGAGAGCCCCGCCACGAAGCAGAGCACGTCGTCGGGAAAGACGGGGAGGAGGAACATCGCCGTGAGGAGCAGTTTATCCTTCCCCTTGATCTTGGCGAGCCATTTGTCGAGCGTCTCCTGCCCCACCAGCCATGCGACCACCTTCGAACCCGCAATTCTGCCGATGAGAAAGGCGACGAGCGAGCCGACGACGATGCCGATCAGGCTGTAAATGCTCCCCCAGAGCGGACCGAAGAGCGCCGCGCCCGCCACCACCGTCACCGTGCTCGGGATGGGCAGGATAACGACTTGCAGAAATTGGAGCGTCGTGAAGAGCGCGCTCATCCACTTGCCCGAGCGTTCGAGGTAGTTTTGCAGACTCTCCTCGTCGCGGAACACTTCCAAAAATCCCGTTGCGAGCAAGAGATAGGCGATCGCAAAAAAGACGAGGACGGTCACATACGCCGTGATGCAAGCCTTATAGACGAGCTCTTTGCGGAGGAAATAGAACACAAAGTCCACGGTGAGGAGCGCGAGATTGAGCGCCGAACCGCCCGCAAGGGCGAGGATATACAGCCATTCCGCCCATTTCTCGCGGAAGAAAGCGAGGCAAAATACCAAAAAGGTCTCCACCGCGGCGGCGAAGAGCGCGAGAACGAGGATATGAACGACCCGCCACGCGAGCGTCTTTTTTGCTTTGCGATCGGTCACCGTTTCTTCTTCCATCATTATTATATACCGCTTTGTGCGGAATTATCAATCGGTTCTGTCCGAGGCGGGCTCCCCCTCTCCGTCCGCGGGAATCGCCGCCCGCGCGAGCGCGTCGCACCGATTGTTGAGCTCGTCGTCCGCGTGTCCCTTCACCTTGCAGAACCGCACGCGGTGTACCCGCGTGAGCGCGAGGAGCCGCTTCCAGAGGTCGTCGTTCAAGACGGGTTTGTTGTCCGCCTTGCGCCAGCCGCTCTTCTCCCACGCGTATACCCATCCCTCCGTGAAGGCGTTCACGGTGTAGGCGGAATCGCTGTAAACGTCCACCTCGCAGGGAAACTTCAACTGCTCCAATCCGAAGATGACGGCGGAGAGCTCCATGCGGTTGTTGGTCGTCTCCCGCTCGCCGCCCGAGAGCTCCCGCCTGTGTTCGCCGTAGAGGAGCACGCAACCCCATCCGCCCGCGCCGGGATTGCCCGAACAGGCGCCGTCCGTATAGAGAGTGACCTTCTTCATCCGAGCTCCCCCCTCGCGCTCCCGATGAGCGCTTTTCCATATTATATCATACGCGCCGCCCACTGTCAAACAAAAAAATTTTCCCCGCGCGGCGGGGAGAGACCAAGACGCGCGGCGCACGGTTTTCCCTTTTTCGCGAATTTTGCGAAAAAATTCTTGACGGCGCACGAAAAATGCGGTATAATGTTGCCGTTCGCCAAAGGGGAGTAGTTCAATGGTAGAGCAACGGTCTCCAAAACCGTCTGTTGCGTGTTCGAGTCGCGTCTCCCCTGCCAACGCGGAATCCTAAGATTCCCAATCAAAAACTCCCCGCAGATGGCGGGGAGTTTTTGATTGTCCTATCGGGCGTCAGGAGCGCTTCACCGTTCCTTCGGGGTGGATGACGTGGGCGTCCTTCACGTCGAGCTCGGAGAGCCGCTCGTCCTCCAAAACGGTCGCGCGGCGGATCATGCGGCTCCCGTATTTCTCGCGGATGCGATACACCGCCTCGTCCGCCCGCTCCGCCTTGTCCGACCGTTCGGTATCCGAAAAGAGGTCGAGCTGTTCCGCGCCTCCGTCGAAGTCGCATACCGAGACGCCGAGCGCGCGCACGGGCCGCTTCATCCGCAGTGAACGGAAGAGCTCCATCGCGAAATCGGCGTACTTTTTTGCGTTCCTGCAAGGGACGGGGAATTTCCCCTGCTTGCCGAAGCGGTTGAGCTCGTTGTCCGTCACCTGTATTTTGAGGGTGGACGCCCGCCCCAGCCCGCTCGCCGCAAGGCGCTCCGCCACGCTGTCGGCGAGAAGCAGGAAGAGCATATGGATGTCCTCTTCGTCGGTGAGATCGCGATAGCAGGTGAGGCTGTTCCCCACGCTCTTCGCCTCGTGTTCCTCGCCGATCGCCGCCACTTCGGAGCGGTCCTCCCCGCGCGCATAGCCGCGGAGCACCTTGCCCCACTTCCCGAGCTCGGCGATGAGGCGGGCTTCGTCGGCTACGGCGAGGTCGCCGATGGTGCCGATGCCGAGAAAATTCATCTTCTTCGCCGTCGCCTTCCCCACAAACAGGAGGTCGGAGACGGGCAGCTTCCAAGCCGTGTCGCGGTAGTTTTCCTCGTCTATGACGGTCACCGCGTCCGGCTTTTTCATGTCGGAGGCGAGCTTCGCAAAGATCTTGTTCCAACTCACGCCGACGCTCACCGTCACGCCGAATTGCTCCTTGACGGTCTCGCGGATGCGGTCGGCTGCCGCCTTCCCCCCGCCGAAGAGGGAAGCCGTCTCTGTCATGTCCAGCCAGCATTCATCGATGCCGAAGGGCTCCACGCGGTCGGTGAAGCGGGAATAGAGGGCGCGCACCTCCCGCGAGACGCGCAGGTATGCGGAAAAATCCGCGGGAACATCCACGAGCCCCGGGCACTTCTTGCGCGCCTGCCACAGGACGTCGCCCGTCTTGACCCCCGCCTCCTTCGCGAGCATGTTCTTAGCGAGGACGATTCCGTGGCGGTCCTTCACGCTGCCGCACACGGCGATGGGGAGCCCGCTTAGTTCCGGGCGGCGCAACATCTCCACGGAGGCATAAAAATTGTTGAGATCGCTGTGCAGGATACAGCGGTGCGTTTCGCTCAAACGGCAACCTCCACAAACCAACGCATCTCGTCCGGCTCGTAATACAAGTTGCGCTCCCTGCCGCCGAACAGACAGGTATAGCGCACGGGGAGGATGGAACTCACATGCGCGGGCGCACGCCCGAACGATTTGACGCGATCGACCGCGTACCGCATGCCGTCCCCCCAGCGGAGCTCGACGGGGAACATCCCTCCCTCCGTCGAAAAGCGGACGAGCGTCTCCACATAAACTTTTCTGTATCCCATATGGGATAGTTTGCGGAACGGAAGCGAAATTAACCGACCCCGCGCACCGCCCGCCTCACGGGAAAACGCGGCTTTTGCCGCGTTTTGTCCTTATTATGTCTGACATAGTACTTTGCAAATCTTAAAAATTCGCGTTATACCCGCACCTCTCCCCGCTCGCCGAGAAGATTTTTATGCTTCTGCAAGATGGGGTCGATCCACTCTTCGATAAATTCCGTCGTCTGCTCGGGCGCCCGACCGACGAACTTTACGGCGTCCACGATGGCGGAAAGTTTCCCGTGCACGGGCTGAAAGAGCGCGTCCGCCTCGATGCGGGAAAGGAGATCGTTCTCCCCCCCTTCCTCTTTGACCACGCGCCCCGCCTCCATCGAGAGGACGCGGATGCGTTCGTGCAGTTCCTGTCTGTCGCCGCCCGCCTTCACGCACTCCATGATGATGTTCTCCGTCGCCATGAAGGGAAGCTCCGCCGCGACGTGTCTTGCGATGACCTTCTCATACACGACGAGATTCTCCGCGACGTTCAGATAGAGGTTGAGGATGGCGTCTGCCGTGAGGAACGCCTGCGCGATGACGATGCGGCGGTTCGCGCTGTCGTCGAGCGTGCGTTCGAACCACTGGGTAGACGCCGTGACGGCGGCGTTCACGGGAAGGGAGAGCAAGTAGCGCGCAAGGCTCCCCATCCGCTCCGAGCGCATCGGATTGCGCTTGTATGCCATTGCCGAGGAGCCTATCT
Organism: uncultured Clostridia bacterium; assembly: GCA_947587085.1. Classification (GTDB taxonomy): domain Bacteria; phylum Bacillota; class Clostridia; order Christensenellales; family Borkfalkiaceae; genus Gallimonas. The sequence goes on from CANPXX010000046.1 coordinate 7,300, forward strand.
GGCTCTTCTCGAAGGGCTCCTCCACTTCCTTCATGCTTTGAAGGAGGCGGATGTCGTTGGAAAATTTATAGGCGCTCTGCGCGATCTGCGAAAGGACGCACAGCACCGAATAGTCGAACTTTCTCGGGTAGGTCTGCCCCGTGACGGGGTACACCGCCTCATAGCCGAGCTTGCGCACGACGCGCCGCTCGAGCTCCTTCACCTTCTCCCCGTCCCCCTCGAAGAGGTCAAGAAAGCTCGCCTGTGTGCCCGTCGTCCCCTTCACGCCGCGGAGACGGAACCGCGCGAGAAGGTCTAAAAGGCTCTCATAGTCGAGCATGAGGTCCTGCAACCACAGCGTGGCGCGCTTGCCCACCGTCGTCAGCTGTGCGGGCTGTAAATGGGTGAAGCCAAGCGTGGGGACATTCCGATAGCGCAGGGCGAACGCGCGGAGTTTATCCATCACATTCACGAGCTTTTTCAGCAGGATGGAGAGTCCGTCGCGCATGATGATGAGTTCGGAATTGCAATCTACAAAACAGCTCGTCGCGCCGAGGTGGATGACCCCCTTCGCCCCGGGCGCCGCGTCGCCGTATGCCTTCACGTGCGCCATCACGTCGTGCCGAACCTGCCGTTCGTACGCCTCGGCGCGCTCGTAGTCGATGTCCTCGGCGTGCGCTTTGAGCTCCTCGACCTGCTCCTTCGTGATGGGCAGACCCAGCTCCATCTCGCTCTCTGCGAGCGCGATCCACAGCTTCCTCCACAGGCGGAAGCGCTTCTCGTCGCCGAAATTCTCCTGCATCTCGCGGCTCGCATAGCGTGTATTCAAAGGATTTTCATAGACGATTTTCGACATCGCCGCGCCCCTCTTCCCGCTTACAGCGTCTGCGGCTCTGGATATTCCGTGCCGAACGTCTCCGCGGTGACCCGCGTCATCTTCTGCAACACGAGCGGACGGTCCTGCCGCCCCGTCTGCACAGAGGCGATCTCATCCACCGTCTCTATTCCCTCCGTCACTTTGCCGAATGCGGCATACTGCCCGTCGAGGAATTCGCCGTCCTCGTGCATGATGAAGAACTGCGAACCTGCGGAGTCCAAAACAGACGTGCGCGCCATGGAGAGCACGCCGCGCGTATGCGAGAGCGGATTGGGGATGCCGTTCGCCGCGAACTCGCCGCGGATGTGGTACCCGGGACCGCCCGCCCCCGTGCCCGTCGGATCTCCTCCTTGGATCATGAAGCCCGCGATCACGCGGTGGAAGATGAGCCCGTCGTAAAAGCCCTTCTTCACGAGGGAGAGGAAGTTGTTCACCGTGTTGGGCGCCGCTTCCGGATAGAGTTCCGCCTTGAACGTCTTGCCGTTCCGCATTTCAAATGTTACGATGGGATTCATTTACTCCTCCTCATATTTTTCGATGACGGTCCCCGCTTCGCCGAAGAGGCGCATGGAGAACTCATCGGGATATCCTTCCTTATAGACGACCCGCTTGATGCCCGCATTGATGATCATCTTCGCGCAGATCACGCACGGCTGATGGGTGCAATAGAGCGTGGAGCCGTCGATGTTGACCCCGTATTTCGCCGCCTGAATGATGGCGTTCTGTTCCGCGTGCGCGGCGAAGCACAGCTCGTGCCGCGTCCCGCTGGGAATCCCGAGCTGTTCGCGCAGACAGACTCCCCGCTCCGTACACGACTTGATGCCCGCGGGTGCGCCGTTATACCCCGTCGCCATGACGCGTTTCTCGCGGACGATGATGGCTCCGACCTTCCGCCGCAGACAGCTTGCCCAATCGCCTACCTCTTCGGTGAGGCGCATAAATCTCTTATCCCACTTATCCATGCTCCGATTATAACAAAATTCGGGCGCAGTGTCAATCTCTGCGCGCCCCAACGGCAAAAGAATAAATTTTTTTCGGAAAATTTTTCCTCCGCTGTTTGACTTTCCCTTCTCCGCGTTTATAATAGAAAAGGAAAATGTAAATATCATCAGGAGGTTCTCATGAATATCAAACCGTTGTTCGACAAAGTGGTCGTGGAAGCGGTCACCGTCGAAGAAAAGACGAAGAGCGGATTCTATCTCCCCTCTTCCGCGCAAGAGAAGCCGCAGACGTGCGTCGTCGTGGCGGTCGGTCCCGGGGGCGTGGTGGACGGCAAAGAAGTTACCATGCAGGTCAAAGTCGGCGAAAAGGTGCTGTGCGCGAAATATGCGGGCACCGATTTCAAGGTGGACGGCAAGGAGTTCACCATCATCAAGCAGAGCGACATTCTCGCAATCGTAGAATAAGGAGATATTGATATGGCGAAGCAATTCAAATACGGCGACGAGGCGCGCAAGGCGCTGGAAACGGGCGTGAACGCCCTCGCGGATACCGTCAAGATCACGCTCGGTCCCAAGGGGCGCAACGTCGTGCTCGACAAGAAGTTCGGCGCTCCCCTCATCACCAACGACGGCGTGACCATCGCGAAGGAGATCGAACTTCCCGATCCCTTCGAGAATATGGGCGCACAGCTCGTGAAGGAGGTCTCCACCAAGACCAACGACGTCGCGGGCGACGGCACGACGACCGCCGTGCTCCTCGCGCAGGCGATCATCCGCGAAGGGCTCAAAAACCTCGCGGCGGGCGCCAACCCCATCATCCTGAAAAAGGGCATCGACAAAGCCGTCGAGACCGCCGTCGCGCACCTCAAATCCATCTCCAAGACGGTGGACGGCAAGAAGGCGATCTCGCAGGTCGCCTCCATCTCCGCGGGCGACGAGAAGGTCGGCGAACTCATCGCGAATGCGATGGAGATCGTCGGGAAAGACGGCGTGATCACCGTGGAAGAGGGCAAGTCGATGACGACCGAACTCACGACGGTGGAAGGCATGCAGTTCGACAGAGGGTATGCCTCCGCCTACATGGTGACCAACACCGACAAGATGGAAGCCGTGCTCGATACGCCCTACATCCTCATCACCGACAAGAAGATCTCCAACTTGCAGGAGATCCTGCCCGTCGTCGAGCCCCTCGCCCAGCAGGGCGGAAAAGGTGGTG
>CANPXX010000047.1 GCA_947587085.1 uncultured Clostridia bacterium
ACGCCCACGTCTCCCCGCTCCCGCGCTCCCAGACGCGCATTTTGAGCTCGTTGCGCGCGACTACCTCGACGAACTCCGCATTCACGCGCTCGGGAAAGACGGGGTGCCGTTCGAAGGCGGGACCCGCCCGTTCGAGGTCGGTCTCGTACGGATCGCCGCCGAACACCACGCAGTGGGGATTGCCCATGGAGAGGCAGGTCACCCGATAGTTCACGCCGCCCACGTTGAGGAGCGCGTCCACCACGCGGTCGCCCCCGAAAAGGACGGGCACGGCGCGCGGTTCGAACGCGGGCGCGCCCATGTCCACTTCCACCGAACGGACGGCGCCGCCCTCGACAAAAAGGTGCAACGTCTTGACGCCCGAGAGCGTCTCCACCGTGAGGGTCTCCTTGCGGATGCCCTTCACTTCATAGAGGAATTTCCCCACGCAGCGGATGCCGTTGCCGCACATCTTTCCCTCGCTCCCATCTGCGTTGAACATGCGCATCCTGCCGTCCGCGACCTCGCTCCGAAGGACGAGGATGACGCCGTCTCCTCCGACGGAAAAGCGGCGGTCGGACAGGCGCACGGCGAGCCCCGCGGGGTCCTCTATCTCACGGTCGAAACAATCGAAATAGATATAATCGTTTCCGATGCCGTGCATCTTCACGAAGGGAATCTTCATATTATTTCAGTTTGATGACGGCTTCCCGTTCCGGTCCGACCGCCACATAGGTGATCTTGCAGGCGCACGCCTGTTCGATGAATCGGATGTAGCCGAGCGCCTCCTCGGGCAGCTCCTCCTGTCTGCGGCACCGCGAGATGTCGCAATGCCAGCCCTTCACCTTCTCGAATACCGGTCTGCAACGGTCGAGCGCGTCGGGATAGGGAAACTCGCGCACGATCTTGCCGTCGAGCTCATACGCCGTGCACACCTCGATCTCCTCGTAGATGGAGAGGATGTCGAGCTTGGTGAGCGCGATCTCGTCCGCCCCCTGACAGCGGATGCCGTAGGAGGAGGCGACCACGTCGAAGGGACCAACCCGCCTCGGTCTGCCCGTCGCCGCGCCGTATTCCCCGCCCGCTTCGCGGAGCCGTTCCGCCTTCTCGCCGAAGTACTCCGCCGTGAACGGTCCCTCGCCCACGCAGGTGGAATACGCCTTCATCACGCCGATGGAGCGGTCCAATTTGAGGTTGGGCACTCCCGCGCCGATGGGCGCGTACGCCGCGATCGTCGAGGAGGAGGACGTATAGGGCAGGATGCCGAAGTCCACGTCGCGCAAGGCGCCGAGCTGTGCCTCGAACATGATCTTCTTCCCCGCCGCGTTCGCCGCGTTGAGATAGGCGCCCGTATCGCAGATGAACGGGAGGAGCGGTTTTCCGTACCGCTCGAAGTATTCGATGACTTCCTCCGCCGTGACGGGCGCATGGCGGTAGCCGCCCGCGACGGTGAGATTCTTCCATTCCACGATCTCGGGAACGCGGGCGTACAGCCGTTCCGCGTCCAGAAGTTCGCCCATGCGGAACGCCTTCTTCATATAGCGGTCGGCATAGACGGGCGCGATGCCGCGGCGCGTGGAGCCGAACTTCTTGTCGCCGAGGCGCTCCTCTTCGAGGCAGTCGAGCAGGACGTGATAGGGCATGGTGATGACGGCGCGGTCGCTGATCTTGAGGTTGGCGGGCGTGATCTCGACGCCCTTTTCGCGCAGACGCCCCATCTCCTCGGAGAGGTGTTTGAGGTCCACCACCATCCCCGGTCCGAGCACGTTCACCACATTCCTGCGCAGAATCCCCGAGGGGAGCAGATTCAAAATGAACTTGCCCCGCTCGTTGATGACGGTGTGCCCCGCGTTGTTCCCGCCCTGATAGCGGCATACGACGTCGTAATCCTCGGAGAGAAGATCGACCATCTTCCCCTTTCCTTCGTCGCCCCAATTGATTCCGCAGATCGAAGTCAGCATCCCAAAACTCCCCTTGCGCCCGAAACCCTCCCCATTGCGGGGAATCTGGGCAAAATCAACGAATATTATACTATATCGCGCGCGCGCTTGTCAAGCGCTGTCGGACAGTTTCCGCCCGCTTTTTGGCGCGAATTTCGGCTTGCGCGCGCGGCGTCCTCCGCGCGCGCCGACGGCGCGCGCCGCCCTCTTCAAAGAGCTCTCGGACGATTTGCGATTATTTTACATTATTTTCTGTTCTTTTGCATTTTTTTCACAGAAAACGATTGACATTTCCGTCCGATTGCGTTAAAATAATATGAAATCATTTGAGGTAAAGGCAATGTTTTGCAGAGATTGCGGCGAAAAACTGTCGCTTCGTTTTTTGGAAAATGAGGGCTTGGTGCCCTATTGCCCGAAATGCGGCAAATATAAGTTCCCCTTCTTCCCCGTGGCGGTGTCCATGGTGGTCACCAACCGCGCGGAGTCGCAGGTCCTCCTCGCCAAGCACGTCGGCGACGACGACTTCAAGCTGTTCGCGGGCTACATCAAGAAGGGCGAGAGCGCGGAAAAGACCATCCCGCGCGAACTGCGCGAGGAGACCGACCTCCCCGCCGTGAAGTGGCGGTATCTCGGGTCGCGCTATCACGACGCGAAGGATATCCTCATGCTCGGATTCCTCGTGACGGCGGAGGACGGCGAGATCAAGCGGGGCGAGGAGATCGACGAGGCGCGCTGGTGCAATGCCGACGAAGCGCGCGCGATCATCCGCAAAAATTCCACGGCGGAGTATTTCCTCAACGTCGCGCTCAACGAGCTGGGCAGACGCAAATAACTTTTCGGCAACTTCTTTCAAAAGACGAATGCGGTCCGTCGCGCTTGCGACGGACCGCATTCTTTTCGGAGCGGCAGCCTTGCGGCTCCGCGTCACTCCTCTTCCTCGTCCTCGGGAAGGTCCACGTTGTGGTAGACCTCCTGCACGTCGTCGTTCTCCTCGAGCTTGTCGAGCATCTTGCGGAAGGTCTCGAGTTTGTCGCCCTCGAGAGAGATCTTGCTCTGCGGGAGCATGCCGATCTCCGCTTGCAGGAAGGAGAGTCCCTTCCCCTCGAGATATTTGCGCGCCTCGGAGAACGCCTCCACCGAGGTGTAGATCTCGTACACGTCCTCCTGCGCCACGACGTCGTCCGCGCCCGCCTCGATGGCGAGCCCCGTCGCCTCGTCCTCGTCGAGCTCGGGCGTCCGCTCCACGACGATGATGCCCTTGCTCTCGAACATGTACGAGACGCAGCCCGTCATGCCGAGCGAGCCGCCGTGCTTGGACATGATGGCGCGGATGTCCCCCGCCGTGCGGTTGTTGTTGTCGGTGAGGGTGGTGATGATGACCGCCGAACCGCCCACGCCGTACCCTTCATAGGTGAGCTCCTTGAAGTCGCGGTCGCCGAGTTCCCCCGCCGCCCGCTTGATGGAGCGCTCGATGTTGTCGTTGGGCATGTTCGCCGCCTTCGCCTTGGCGATGACGTCGGCGAGCTTGGAGTTGGTGGCGGGATTGGGATTCCCCTTCGCCGCGACCGCGAGCTCGCGCCCGATCTTGGTGAACAGCTTGCCGCGCGCGGCGTCCGCCTTCCCCTTCTTTGCCTGTATATTGTGCCATTTGCTGTGTCCGGACATATCCTTTCTCCTTTATTTCTTCGCATGTCCCAGAAGATACATCAAGATCGCCGCGGAGACCGCCGCGTTGAGGCTCTCCATGGGGGCTTGCATGGGAATGCCGACCGTGCAGTCCGCCCTCCCGCGCACCGCGTCCGAGAGTCCGTTCCCCTCGTTCCCGATGCAGATACAGTGTTTCTCGGGCGGTACGAACGCGAAGGCGTCCGCGCCGTCCATATCCGCCGCAATGAGGGGCACCCCCCCGAGCGCCGCCAGCATCTCCTCCCGCGTCCCGCGCATGAGCTTGCAATAGAACACGCCCGACATCGACGCGCGCACGCTCTTGGGAGAGTACGGGTCGGCGCAATCGGCGAAATAGATCTCGCGGTAGCCCGCCGCGGCAGCCGTGCGGATGACCGCCCCCACGTTGGCGGGATCGGAGACCCCGTCGAGGAGCAGACAGCGCCCCTCGGGCGGCGACGGCGGAGCGTCGGGGATGCGAACCTCCGCGATGACGCCCTGCGGCGTCTTTTCGTCGGAGACGGCTTTGAATGCGTCCTCGCCGAGGAGGACGGGCGCGGCGGAGCCGAGGCTCTCCCCGAGAGAGGACCCGATACTCGCAAGGCGCTCCTCGGTGGCGAGCAGGGCGACGCGCACGATCTGCATGCCGCTCTTAGCGCATTCGCGGAACATCTTGTCCCCTTCGACGAGGAAGGTCCCGCGCTCCCTTCTCCCCTTCTTCTCACGGAGAGAGGCGAGCTCTTTTACGACGGGATTTTGCTTGGAAACGATGACCATACATGCGAAAAAAGCCTTTCCGTGAAAGGCTTTTCATCGTTTACAGGGCGGCTTTCGCCTTGCCGCAGATGTCGGCAAACGCCTTTGCGTCGGTCACCGCGAGGTCGGCGAGCACTTTGCGGTTGAGGTCGATCCCCGCGACTTTCAGCCCGTGCATGAGCTTGGAATAGCTCAGCCCGTTCTCTCTCGCGCCCGCGTTGATGCGCGCGATCCAAAGGCTCCTCATATCGCGCTTTCTTCTCTTTCTGCCGACATAGGCATATTGAAGGGACTTCATCACCGCTTCGCGGGCGATGCGGTAGTTCTTGCTCTTGCAACCGAAATATCCCTTGGAGAGCTTGAAGATCTTTCTGCGCTTCTTGACTGCGTTTACGCCTCTCTTGATTCTCATGGCATGTCCCTCCCGTTAATCCTTGTAGGGAATCATCCGCTTGACGGTTCCCTCCTGCGTCGTGGAGACGAGCGTCGTCTGGCGCAGGTTTCTCTTTCTCTTTCTGTTCTTGGTCTCCGCCTTGTGGTTCTTGCCGCCGTGAGGTCTGTTGACCTTCCCGGTGCCCGTGAGCCAGAAGCGCTTCTTCGAACCGCTGTGCGATTTCTGTTTCGGCATACCTTTATCCTCCAAATTTACCTTTTCGATGATTTTTCCGTTCTTCGGCGGGTCACTTCTTGGCGGGTCCCAAAATCATGATGAGGTTGCGCCCCTCCATGTTGATGGGCTTCTCGATGACCGCGAGCTCCTTTAAGATCTCGTAGAAGTTCATCATCACGTCCTTGGCGAGATTGGCGTGCGCCATCTGCCTGCCCCTCAGCCGCAGAGAGACCTTCACCTTGTTGCCCGCTTCGAGGAATTTGGTCGCCTGCTTCGCCTTCACGTTGACGTCGCCCACGTCGATGGTCATGGAGAGCTGGACCTCTTTGAGCTCCACCACCTTCTGGTTGCGGCGGTTCTCCTTGTCCTTTTTCTGCTGTTCGAACTTGAACTTTCCGTAGTCCATGATCTTGCAGACGGGCGGCACGGCGGCGGGAGAGATCTTGACGAGGTCGAGATCTTCCTCTTCGGCAAGGCGAAGCGCCTCATAGGGCGACATCACGCCGAGCATCTCTCCCGACGACGAGATCACGCGGATCTCGCGGTCGCGGATTTCCCTGTTGAGCTGATGTTGATTTTTGTTCGGCATAGTCCTCTCGAAAAAAACGGGTTTCGCATCGGCGAAACCCGTTGAATCCGCACGCGGCCGCTGCCGCGTTCCGATCGATTCGTTGACCCGACGGACCTGCGCCCGTGCGGAGAGAAGGGTTCACCTCTGCTTAACGCAATGATGATAGCAGATTTTCCCCCGCTTGTCAACTGTTTTTCGGTCCTTTTTTATCGCTTGGGCATTCTCTTGCGGAAATTTTCCGATAAAGCCGAATCAAAACACGGTCTTTTCGTCGTTCTCCTTCTTGACGAGGGCGAAGAAGTCCTCCTTGGACATCGCGCCGATGTCCCCCTCGCCGCGTCTGCGCACGGAGACGGTGCCGTCCTCCATCTCCTTATCGCCCACGACGAGCTTGTAGGGCACCTTCTCGTTCTCGGCGTCCAAAATCTTTCTGCCGAGCTTCTCCTTCCGAAGGTCCGCCTCGGCGCGGAGCCCCATCGCGTTCATCTCGGCGGTGAGCCGCGAGGCGTAGTCGGCGGCGCGGTCGGTGATGGGAAGCACCTTCACCTGCACGGGCGAGAGCCACACTGGGAACTTGCCCGCATAGTGCTCGATGAGGATGCCGATGAACCGCTCGATGGAGCCGAACACGACGCGGTGGATCATGATGGGACGGTGCTTTTCGCCGTCCTCCCCCACGTATTCGAGCTCGAAGCGCTGGGGCATCTGGAAGTCGAGCTGGATGGTGCCGCACTGCCACGTCCTGCCGATGCTGTCCTCCAAGTGGAAGTCGATCTTGGGACCGTAGAAGGCGCCGTCGCCCTCGTTGACGACGTACGGGAGCCCGAGCTCCCCGAGCGCCTCCCTGAGCGCGTTCGTCGCCGCCTCCCAATCCTCGTCCGAGCCCATGCTGTTCTCGGGGCGGGTGGACAGCTCGACGTGGTATTTGAACCCGAAGAGCGAATATACCTCGTCGATGATGCGGACGACCCCCTTGATCTCCTGCGTGATCTGCTCGGGGAGCATGAAGATGTGCGCGTCGTCCTGCGTGAAGCACCGCACCCGCATGAGCCCGTGGAGCTGACCGCTCTTCTCGTGGCGGTGGACGAGCCCCAATTCGCCCATGCGGATGGGGAGATCTTTATAGCTGTGCGGCGTGAGCTTGTAGACGAGCATGCCGCCCGGGCAGTTCATGGGCTTGACGGCGCAATCCTCGCCGTCGATCTTGGTCGTGTACATGTTATCCTTGTAGTGGTCCCAATGCCCCGAATTTTCCCACAGCGCGCGGGTCATGATGATGGGCGTCTGCACCTCCACATATCCCTCGCGGCGGTGGATCTGCCGCCAATAGTCGATGAGGGTGTTCTTCACGATCATGCCGTTCGGCAAAAAGAAGGGGAAGCCCTTCCCCTCGTTGAGGAGGGCGAAGAGTTTGAGCTCCTTGCCGAGCTTGATGTGATCGCGCTTCTTCGCCTCTTCGAGCATGGCGAAGTATTCGTCCATCTCCTCCTTCTTCGCGAACGCCGTGCCGTAGATGCGCGTGAGCATCTTCTTCTTCTCGTCGCCCCGCCAATAGGCGCCCGCGATGGAGACGAGCTTGAACGCCTTGATGCGCCCCGTCGAGGGGAGGTGCGGTCCGCGGCAGAGGTCGGTGAACACGCCCTGTTTATAGAAGGAGAGCTCGGCGTCGGCGGGAAGGTCCTGAATGAGCTCGACCTTGTAGTTCTCGTGATACTTGCTCATGAGCGCGAGCGCCTCCTCGCGCGGGAGGGTGAACCGCTCGATGGGCAGGTTGCTCTTGATGATCTTCTTCATCTCCGCCTCGATCTTGGCGAAGTCCTCCATCGTGATGGGAGTCTTGAAGTCGATGTCATAGTAAAAGCCGTTCTCGATCACGGGACCGATGGCGAGCTTGCAGGTGGGATAGATGGTTTTGAGCGCCTGCGCGAGCACGTGGGCGCAGGTATGGCGGTAGACCTCCAACCCCTCCTTATCCTTCAGGGTAACAAGCTCCAGCGCGTCCCCCTCGCAAAGCGGCGCGGACAGATCGACGAGCTTGCCGTTCACCTTGGCGGCGACGGCGGCGCGCGCCAAGCCATCGGAGATCGCCTGTGCCGCGGCGAGCGCGGTGGCGCCCGATTCGAGTTCCAAACTGTCGCCGTTTTTGAGTGTAATTTTCATAAAAACCTCCTATTATGCGTGACATAGTACTTCGCGAAGTGGTGAAAAATTAAAAATCGCCCTCAAAATCTCCCCTCTGCGGGAAAACTTTAAGGACGCAATTGCTCGCGCGGTTCCACCTTAATTGCTCAAAGAGCCACTCTTTTTTTCGGTTGTATCCAAAAGCGGTTTCGCATTCCGGGGTCGCTTGCAGACCTTCCAGCCATGGATCCGCTCTCTGTGAAGTCCGCCCGACGCTACTTGTCTTTTGAAAATATTGTACCCTCTTTCAAACGAAATGTCAAGAAAATATCGCGCGTTCCGCATAATATTTTTGCAAAAAATCGCCCACGCTGTCCTCCACCTCGCCGAGGCAGTACACAAAGCCCGCGTCGGAGAGCATGATCTCGGTCATCACGTCCTCTTCTCCCGTGAGGCGGCTCCGCCTGAGCGGGGCGAAGTTCTCCCCGAACACGACGTTGCCTTTGAGGTAGATCTTATGGCTGCTCTCCCCCACGAGGTATTCGCAGAACTTTTTGAGGTCGGCGCTCGTGAAGCCGACGGGCACATAGTCCGCGATGCGGCTCCACTTCTCGCGCAGGGCGCCGAGGCGGAAGAGGTAGAAGCCGTCGATGTTGCATGCGCTCACCTCTCGTTGCTTTCTTTTGATGTATTCGTTGTCGCCCTCGTAGTCGGCGGCGATGAGCGCCGCGAGCAGGAGCTTCTTCTCCCGCCGTGCGAGGCTGGGATTGAGCCGCTCGCGCAGGTAGGCATATTTATAGCCCACGCCCACGATCTCGGCGATCTTCTCGTCGAGGCGCGCCCTGACGCGCGCCTCCCCGCCCTTCAGCCTGAGACGGAGCGCCGCGCGTCCGTCGCCGAAGAGGAGCTCCCCCGTCCCGCCCTCGCGCATGACGTCGCCCATGACGGCATTGTAGAGATAGGTGATGAAGGAGCTCCGCCCGATGGCGTCGGATACCGTGATTTCTTCCACGCCTTTATTGTATGTGGAAATCGGCGATTTATTTACGGTGCAAAAAAATGGGATTCGGAGGCGATTTTTGAAAATGTTGGGCGTCCCGCTTGACTTACGCCGCAAGATATCGTATAATAAAGAGAATTACAGAGACGGATTCCGATGAGGTGATTTGCGTATGGACGCAAAAAGTATCGAACGCAAGTGGCAACAGCGCTGGGAAAAGGCGAAGTTCAACAACTTCGACAAGAAGTCGGACGCACCCAAACTGTACGTCCTCGAAATGTTCTCCTATCCCTCGGGCGCAAAACTGCACGTGGGGCATTGGTATAACTACGGTCCCACCGACAGCTATGCCCGCTTCAAGCGGATGCAGGGCTACAACGTGTTCCAGCCCATGGGCTTCGACGCGTTCGGTCTGCCCGCCGAGAACTATGCGATCAAATCGGGCGTGCATCCCAAGGATTCCACCGAAAAGAACATCGAGACGATGGAGGGACAGCTCCGCGCGATGGGCGCCATGTTCGACTGGTCGGCGGAGATCAAGACGTGCGAGGAGAACTATTACAAGTGGACGCAATGGATGTTCCTCCGCCTGTATAAGAACGGGCTCGCCTACCGCAAGGAGGCGCCCGTCAACTGGTGCCCCTCCTGCCGCACGGTGCTCGCCAACGAGCAGGTCGCGGACGGCAAGTGCGAGCGGTGCTCCACCGAGGTGGTCCGCAAAAACCTCACCCAATGGTTCTTCAAGATAACCGACTATGCGGAGGAACTGCTCTCGGGCTTGGATTCTCTCGACTGGCCCGAAAAGACGAAGGCGATGCAGCGCAACTGGATCGGCAAGTCCACGGGCTGCGAGATCGTGTTCCCCTGCGAGAGCGGAGATAAGATCCGCGTATATACCACGCGGTGCGATACCGTATTCGGCGTGACCTATGTGGTGCTCGCGCCCGAACATCCCCTCGCGCTCAAACTCGCCACGCCCGAACAGGAACAGGCGGTGAAGGAGTACATCGATTACGCCTCCCGCACCAACGAGATCGAGCGGCTCTCCGCCACGCGCGAAAAGACGGGCGTGTTCACTGGCTCGTACGCCGTCAATCCCCTGAACGGACGCAGGATCCCCATCTATCTCGCCGACTATGTGCTCGCGACCTACGGCACG
>CANPXX010000048.1 GCA_947587085.1 uncultured Clostridia bacterium
TTACCTCTATGATGACAAAGTAACTTTCATTTTCAACTATAAAAACGGAACGCAAACGGTCAGCCTTGACGAGCTTTCGTGTTCGGATTATAATTGCCTCGGTGCACCAAAAGAGTATGATCCGAATGGTTTCCTTGTCACGAGTGAACGGTTCGGATTTACTTTTTACTTTAAGGAATAGCTATTCAGGCAGCCCGCCGAGAGAGTCTCCCCTCGGCGGGCTTTATGGGAACTCTTTTTCGGGCACGTCCGCCCGCTTGATTTTCATATGGGTCTATGGTATAATAAGAGCGAGAAACCGAATTTTCATAGAGTGGAATCGACAGTGAAAAGAATTGTTATATTATTTACCGCAGTTGCTTTATCGTTCATGCTTGCGATCTTGATGGTCGGTTGCGGTGGATTCGGTGGGTTGATCTATGACAGCGATACCTCCGTAGCGGCAAAGAAGTTGGATTCGCTCATCGATTGTATCGAAAAAAAAGACGGCAAGGGAGTTAAGGCGTTATTTGCGTCTAACAAACTTGCGGATATAGACGATTTGGACGAGAGCATTCAAGAACTTTTCGACTATTACGAGGGGGAATTTGTTTCTCATCCCAACAGTACTCCCGGTTCTATGAAAGACAATGACTACGGAACAGTAAAAGAATATTTTTTAATACGGAATGTGGTATATACAACATCCGACACTTACTATTTCACAATTCTTTGGTATATCCGCGACGATACCGATAAAGGGAACGAAGGCATATGGTCGCTTGATGTTTTAAGATTGGCAGATGCGCCCGGCGATAACTATGTGTATTGCTTTACCGGTTCGGATTGGGCGACAGGCATTCATGTGGGGGTGATTTCGTCGGACTATTACTATGATTTGTTTTTTAATTATCTCCAAGAGGGTGACAGGAATGGGCTAAAATCGTTGTTTGCCGCAAACGCGATCGCTGAAACAGATAATTTTGACGAAAGCCTTGACGAATTGCTTTTATACTATGAGGGAGAATATTGGTACGGCAATTGGAAAGACTCAGAATTTCAAAGTTCGAGGGACAAGGGAGAAAAAGTAATCTTTCATAACTTCGGACATAATGAAGTTACAACCAAACATTCGTATGATTTCGCGTTCAGATGGTGTTCAAAGGATACCGCCGACGATGGCAATATAGGACTGTGGTCGGTCTATGTAAGGAGATATGAATATGACGAGGAAACATATAGCGAAACGCTTCGCACGCCATATTGGGGCGACGGACTTTGGACAAACGGAATCAATATAGGCGTTTTCGGGTAAATATTTTTCACGGAGAAAATTCATGAATCAGAAAAACGGCGACGGGGCGGACTTTCTTACAAGCGTTTCTTTCCACGACGCAAAACTCGCCGATGTGCGCTATGACGAAAAATATGGGAAAGAGTGCCTTTCGCTCCTCGTCGATTTTAAGACTGCGTTAGTCCCTCCCGCGGGCGGGAATTTCTATGAAATCTTGTTTTTGGACGGAAAATTTATCCAAAAGCCGAAGCAAATAAAAGACTGTTATATCCTCACGCTCGACTGCTTCCCCGCAGAAATATTCATGCGCACCCGAATCGAATTGGAGTATCTTGTGGGCGGCGAAGCGCACCATGATGTTTTAGAGATCGAATTTTCCGACGTGAAAGTTTTCAAAGCAAAATAATATAGAAAGACCGCCGACGGAGCGCAATGCTCTGTCGGCGGACGTTTCGGATGTCGCATTATTTTTTCTTGCCGAAGAGTCCGCGGCGCTTTTCCTCGGCGTCGCCGCGGCGGTCCTTCCCGAAGAAGAACACGGCGAGGGTCCCGGGACCGATGTGGGAGCCCGAGCAGAGGTCGTAGAAGTCCACGATGACCTCCTTCGCGCCCCGCGCTTTGAGCGCCGCCGCCATCTCCTCCGCCTCCGCTTCGCAGTCCGCGTGCGCGATGGCGACCGTCTGGGACTGCGGGTCGATGACGTTCTGGTCGAACGCTTCGAGGATGGCGGAGAGCGCCTTCCTCCTGCCGTGCGCCTTGCCGTAGACGGCGAGGTGGGCGGGGGAGCCGCCGTCCGCGCGGATGAGCGGTTTGATGTTGAGGAGCGCCCCCGCGATGGCGGTGACGGTGGAGATCCGCCCGCTTCGGCGCAGATATTTCAAGTCCTCGACCGTGACGTAGCTGTTGAGTTTATAGGTATTCTCGGCGAGCCATGCGGCGCATTCCTCGGCGGACTTTCCCTCGTCGCGAAGATCTGCGGCGCGGAGGACGAGGAGTCCCTCGCCGAGGGAGGCGTTGGCGCTGTCGATCACGAAGATCTTACGCGCGGGATACCGTTCGAGAAGCGCCTTTTGGGCGGCGACCGCCTGTGCGTACGTCCCGCTGATGCCCTGCGCGATGGTGATGAGGACGACGTCGCTCCCCCGTTCCAGCGCGGGAACGAGCTCCTCCGCGAACCGTTCCTCCACGATGAGGGAGGTCTTGGGATCCATGCCCGCGCGCATATCTTCATAGAACTTTTTGGCGGTCTCGCGGAAGGGGGCGTCGCGGTCGAAGCACAGCCGTTCCTCGCCGTCCACGTTGCAGGTATAGGAGATCATGTGCACGTTGCGTGCGGTGACGATCTCGTTTGAGAGGTTTGCGGCGCTGTCCGCAAAGAGCTCGAATCGTTGCATGAAACACCTCCGTGGCGAACGCCGCGAGGGCGATCGCTTGTATAGTAGTTTACCATTTTCGGGAAAATTTTACAACCGATTTCTCTCTCCGTTTTTTTCAAGAGCGCTCCATTTTTCGGAAATTTCCCTCTACTCCGGCGAAATCCGCTCTACTGCGGGGGAAAATTGCAAAACGTATCCCGTTTTGCAGGGAAAAGGTTTTGCGGCGGAAGTGTCGGCGGACGCTTGCATTTCCCGCCGCGATATGATAAAATGAATAAAAAACGGAGGCGGAAGATGGCGTTTGAACGGGCAAAGAAGAACTTCGGGTTCGGCTGTATGCGCCTGCCCATGCGGGGCGGCGCCGTGGACAAGGAACAATTCGCCGCCATGGCGGACGAATTTCTGGCGGCGGGCTTCAACTATTTCGACACGGCGCACGGGTACCTCGGCGGCAAGAGCGAGACGGCGATCCGCGAGTGCGTCGCGGCGCGCCATCCGCGGGAGAGCTTCGTGCTCACCGATAAACTCACGGAGAATTACTTCGGGCGGGAGGAGGACATCCGTCCCTTCTTCGAGCGCCAGCTCCGCGCGTGCGGGGTGGATTACTTCGATTTCTATCTCATGCACGCGCAGAACGCGGGAAACTATGCGAAGTTCAAGCGTTGCCGCGCCTATGAGACGGCGTTCGCCCTCCGACGGGAGGGGCTCATCCGCCATGTGGGAATCTCCTTCCACGACACCGCGGAGACATTGGACCGCATCCTCACCGAGAACCCCGAGATAGAGGCGGTGCAGATCCAGTTCAACTATGCCGACTACGAGAACGCGGGCGTGCAGTCCCGCCGTTGCTATGAGATGTGCCGCGCGCACGGCAAGCCTGTCATCGTGATGGAGCCCGTGAAGGGCGGCACCCTCGTCGATCTTCCCAAGGAGGCGTCCGACATCTTTGCCTCCCTCGGCGGCGGGAGCAACGCGAGCTATGCCATCCGCTTTGCGGCGGGCTTCGAGGGCGTACGCATGGTGCTCTCGGGGATGAGCGACCTAAATCAGCTTCGGGAGAACATAGGCTTCATGCGGGATTTCGTCCCGCTCGACGCGCGCGAACGGGCGGCGGTGGACGCGGTGCGCGCCGTGCTCGCGCGGGAGAACGCCGTCCCCTGCACCGCATGCCGCTATTGCGTCGAGGGGTGCCCGCGCAAGATCTCCATTCCCGACCTCTTCGCCTGCCTCAACCAGAAGAAGCGGTACAAAGATTGGAACAGCGACGTATATTATGAATCGCATACCTCCGAGGGACGGGGGAAGGCGTCCGACTGCATCGCTTGCGGCAGATGCGAGAAGGTGTGCCCGCAACACCTCGAGATCCGCAAGCTCCTCAAACTCGTCGCGAGGACGTTCGAATGACAACGGCAGGGAAGAAAGAAGAGAGCGCCGATCTTTGCCGCGCAAAGCGGCTGCTCGATGAGGGCTACACCTGCGCCATCGTGCGCGGGGAGACCGAATTCCTCTCCCGCGAGCGGGGAATCCTGCCCCTCCTGCGGGCGGCGGAGCAAGATCTTGCGGGCTGTTCGGCGGCGGATACCATCGTGGGGCGGGCGGCGGCGTTTCTGTATCTCTATCTCGGCGCGCGGTCGGTGTACGCCTCGGTGATGAGCGAGCCCGCGCGGGAGCTGCTTCTCGCGCACGGCGTCGCATGCGGCTGCGGACGGCTCGCCGAGCGCATCGTCAACCGCGCGGGGGACGGTCCGTGTCCGATGGACCGAGCCGTCGCGGAGGCGCAGACGCCCGCGGAGGCGTACGCGCGGCTTTCGGAGGCGGCGAAGCGCATGGGACTTTGGAAGGGAGGAACAAGATGATATTTCATTCCGTACAGGAGCTCACGGGGAGAACGCCCCTCGTCGAACTGTGCAGATATGCCGCGGCGCGCGGGCTGAAAGCGCGCATCTTTGCCAAGCTCGAAGGCTTCAACCCCGCGGGCTCGGTGAAGGACAGGGTGGCGAAGGAGATGATCGAGGACGCCGAGGCGCACGGACTGCGCGCGGGGGCGACCCTCATCGAACCCACGTCGGGGAACACGGGCATCGGCCTCGCGGCGATGGGGGCGGCGAAGGGCTACCGAGTCATCCTCACCATGCCCGAGACGATGAGCGCGGAACGCCGCGCCCTCATCCGCGGATACGGCGCCAAGATCGTGCTCACCGAGGGCGCGAAGGGGATGCGGGGCGCCATCGAGCGGGCGGAACAGCTCCGCGCGGAGATCGCAGACAGCGTCATTTTGGGACAGTTCACCAATCCCGCCAATCCCGCCGCCCACCGAAAGACGACGGCGCCCGAGATCTGGCAGGACATGGAGGGCGACATCGACGCCTTCGTGGCGGGCGTGGGGACGGGCGGCACCATCACGGGAGTGGGCTCCTTCCTGCGGGAGAAGATCCCGTCGGTGCACATCGTCGCGGTGGAACCCGCCGCCTCGCCCGTGCTCTCGGGCGGCAAGGCGGGCGCGCACGGCATTCAGGGAATCGGCGCGGGCTTCATCCCCGACGTGCTCGACCGTTCGGTGTACGACGAGGTGATCGCCGTCACCGAAGCGGACGCCTATGCGGCGGGACGCGCGCTCGGGCGGGAAGAGGGGATCCTCGCGGGAATCTCGGCGGGCGCGGCGCTCTTTGCGGCGACAAAGCTCGCCGAGCGGAGCAGGGAGGGCGCCCGCATCGTCGTGCTGTTGCCGGACGGCGGAGAAAAATATTTATCCACGCCGCTCTTCGGGGAATGACGGGAGCGCAGGGAGGATGACAAATGAGAATCGATGAAATTTTACGGAACAAGCGCACGCTCTCCTTCGAGGTATTCCCTCCGCGCAAGCAGGAGGGGGCGAAGGAGGCACTCTATGCGACGGTCCAAAAGCTCGCGGAGCTCTCGCCCGACTTCATCAGCGTCACATACGGCGCGGGCGGCGGGGACGGGCGCGACAATGCGGATATCGCCGCGCACATCCAGGCGTGCGGCGTGACGGCGCTCGCCCACATCACGGGGGGACCTTCCTCGCCCGACGACGTGCGGCGGGTGGCGGAGACCTTCCTCGCGCGGGGCGTGGAGAACGTGCTCGCCCTCCGCGGCGACCGTCCGCCCGAAGCGGAGGAATATTGCAAATACTACCAGCATGCGACCGACCTCATGCAGGCGCTCCGCCCGTACGGCTTTACGATGGGCGCCGCATGCTATCCCGAGGGGCACGCCGAGTGCGATTCCCTCTATGAGGACCTCGAAGCGATGAAGAAGAAGGAGGCGTGCGGCGCGCGCTTCTTCATCACCCAGCTCTTCTATGACAATTCGTACTATTACCGCCTCGTGAACGAGGCGCGGAAGGCGGGAATCGAGGCGCCCATCCTCCCCGGCATCATGCCCCTCGTCAACGTGAAAAACCTCAAACACATCAAGGCGATGTGCGGAAGCGCCATCCCGCTCGACTTCCGCAATTCGGTGGAGCGGTTCGCGGCGCATCCCGCCGTGCTCGAAGAGCTGGGGCTCAACTATGCCTCCTATCAGATTCTCGACCTCATCGCAAAGGGCGCGCCCGGGGTGCACCTGTATGTGATGAACAGCGCCCGCATCGCGGCGCTCATCGTGGAGCGGCTTCGGGCGGTCCGTCATGAATTTTTCGGCGCTTAAAGAGAGCGCCGCGCGCTATCTCGGCGTCCGCGGCGCGCGGAGCGGGGAGACGGAGGCGCTCATCGGTTCCTGCCTCGAAGAGGCGGAAGAGCTCGGGCGGTTCCGCTTCCTCATCGCGGAATATCAGACGTTCCCCGCCTTCCTTGGAAAGGAGCCCTATCTCGGCTTCTTGGCGGGATGCGGCGGGGTGGCGCTCGTCGCCTCCACGCTGGGCGCGGAGACGGACGTGCGTATCCGGCGGCTCTTCCGCACCGATCCCGCGCGCGCCGTCGTGCTCGACGCCTGTGCGAGCGCCCTGCTCGAAGCGCACACCGACGAGGCGGAGGAGCGGCTCGGCACCCCCCGCACCTCCCGCTTCTGCCCCGGGTACGGCGGCAGTCCGTTGGAGGACGTGCGGGAGATCTTCGGAGCGCTCCGTCCCGAGACCATCGGCATGCAGGTGCTCCCTTCGGGGCTCATCGTCCCGCAGAAGTCGATGGCGGGCGTCGTGGGGATAGGTCAGCTTCGGAAAGCGGAATGCGGCGCGTGCGTCCTCAAAGAGGGGTGCGCGTACCGAAAGGAGGGAAAAACGTGTTACGGCTCGGAAAGGAAGTGATGCTCTTCGACGGCGGGATGGGCAGTGAGATCGAGCGCTTCGGGCTCGCCGCGTCCGTGCCCGAGGAGCTCACCGTCACCCATGCGGAGACCATCCGCGCCATCCACCGCTCTTATGCGTGCGCGGACTTCATCTCCACCAATACGTTCGGGCTCAACCGCGTCAAGTACCGCGGGAACTATCCCGTCGGCTATCTCGCCGTGCGCGCCGTCGAGCTCGCCCGCGAGACGGGGAAGAAGGTGTTCTTCGACATGGGGCCGACGGGCGCCCTGCTCGCCCCCGTCGGGACGCTCTCCTTCGACGAGGCATACGAGGCGTTCGCCGAGGTCGTCCGCGCCACGCGCGATCTGGTGGACGGATACCTGCTCGAAACCTTCTCCGATCTCTATGAACTCAAAGCGGCAATGCTCGCCGTCAAGGAGAACAGCGCAAAGCCCGTCTTTGCTACCATGACGTTCGACGCGTCCGCCCGCACGCTGATGGGGACCACGCCCGAGATCATGGTGAACACGTTGGAGGGCTTGGGCGCGGACGCCGTGGGCGCGAACTGCTCGCTCGGTCCGCGCGAATTGCGCCCCGTCGTGGAGCGCATCCTCGCCTGCGCCCGCGTGCCCGTGCTCGTCCAGCCCAACCGCGGCATCCCCACCGTTCGGGAGGGGAGGACGGTCTATCCGCTCTCGGAGGAGCAATTCGCCGAGGCGGCGGGGGAGCTCGTGGAGATGGGGGTCTCCGTCATCGGCGGCTGTTGCGGCTCCACGCCCCGCTGTATCGAGGCGCTTTCGCGCTATCGCGGGAGGAAGGTGGAGCGGCGAAAGATCGCCGAAGAGACCGTTGTCAACTCCGCCACCCGCCTCTTGACCTTTCACGGAGCCAAGGTATGCGGCGAACGGCTCAATCCGACGGGCAAGCGGAAGCTGAGGGAGGCGTTGCTCCGCGGAGATTTCGGCTATCTCGCCGACGAGGCGATCGCGCAGGAGGAGGCGGGCGCAGATCTGCTCGACCTCAACGTTGGCGTCCCCGCCGCGGACGAGAGCGCGCTCATGCGCAAGGCGCTCGCCGCCGTGCAGGAGTTTGTCTCCCTCCCCGTCCAGATCGACAGCTCCGACCCCGCCGCCCTCGAAACGGGGCTCCGCTATGCGAACGGCGTCCCCGTCATCAACAGCGTGAATGGGGAAGAGGAGAGCATGGCGCGGGTGTTCCCGCTCGCGAAAAAGTACGGCGCGGCGGTGCTCGGGCTCGCCATGGACGGGAACGGCGTCCCGCGCACGGCGGAGGAACGGTACCGCATCGCCGAGCGCATCGTGCGCCGCGCGGAGGAGTACGGCATCCCGCGGAGGAGGATTCTCATCGATACGCTTGTGACGACGGTCTCGGCGGAACAGACTCTCGTCCGCGAGACGTTAGGCGCTCTGCGCCTCGTCAAACGGCTCGGCGTCAAGACGGCGCTCGGCGTGTCCAACGTGTCCTACGGTCTGCCTCAGCGCCCGCTCCTCAACCGCACCTTCCTCGCGGCGGCGCTCGCCTGCGGGCTGGACATGCCCATCCTCGATCCGCTCGACGGGGAAATGATGGCGACGGTGCGCGCCTTCTCGGTGCTCGACGGAACGGACGTCGGCGCGGAGGAATACATCGGCACCTATGCCGCCGTCAAGCGGCAGGAGGAGAAAGCCGCGCCCGCGCGGTCGCTCGCCGAGTGCGTCAAGCGGGGGGCGAAGGAGGAGGCGCGAAAACGCGCGGAAGAGGAGGAGGGGGAGCCGCTCGCGCTCGTCGCGTCGCTTACAGACGCCCTCAAAGAGGTGGGCGACGGATACGAGCGGGGAGAGCTGTTCCTGCCCCGCCTCATCTCGTGCGCGGAGGCGGCGAAGGAGGCGTTCAAGGTGTTGGCGGCGCGCTTCCCCAAACGCTCGGGGAAGGGGAAGGTGGTGCTCGCCACGGTGAAGGGCGATGTGCACGACATCGGCAAGAACATCGTAAAAGTGGTCGCCGAGGCGCACGGATTCGAGGTGGTGGACCTCGGCAAAGACGTCCCCGCAGAGGAGGTCGTGCGGGCGGTGAAAGAGACGAATCCCGTCGCGGTCGGGCTGTCGGCCCTCATGACGACGACGGTGAAGAGCATGCAGGATACCGTCGCCCTCCTCAAACGCGAGGGTTGCCGCGCGCCCGTCTTTGTGGGCGGGGCGGTGCTCACCGCCGAGATCGCGCAAAAGATCGGGGCGGACGGCTACACCGAGGACGCGCTCGCCTTCGCGCGCGCTCTGGAAGCGTTGGAGGGGCGGGAGGGATAACTTCGGAAAAATTGCAAAAAATCCCAAATGAATGGGCAAAATCGGTTGACATCTCCACGAAACTTTGATAGAATGTACAAGCGTTGAGGATGCGGGTGTAGTTCAGTGGTAGAATCCCAGCCTTCCAAGCTGGTCGCGTGGGTTCAATTCCCATCACCCGCTCCATTTTTTGCGAAAGCAGAGATGCGATACTTCGATGCGAGTCAAGGTTATGCGCCTGTAGCTCAGGTGGATAGAGCAACGGCCTTCTAAGCCGTGTGTCAGGAGTTCGAATCTCTTCAGGCG
>CANPXX010000049.1 GCA_947587085.1 uncultured Clostridia bacterium
GACGGTCCTTTTCGGCGCTCACCTCCCCGATGCGGAAGGTGCGCGCGCCGTCGCCGTGGAAGCCGTTCTTGTAGGCGCAGAGGTCCACGCTCACGATGTCGCCCTCGCGGAGCACCCTGTCGCCGGGGATGCCGTGCACGACGACCTCGTTGACGGAGACGCACGCCGACGCGGGATAGCCGCAATAGCCGAGACAGCTCGGTTCGGCGCCGCGGGAGCGGATGAACCCGTAGACGAGTTCGTCAACCTCTTTGGTGGTCATGCCCGCGCCGATGTTCTCCCCGACATACAGTAAGCAGTCGCGGACGATGGCGCAGGGTTCGCGGAGGAGTCCGATCTCCTCCTCAGTCTTGACGGAGATCATCTTATCCGAGCATCTTGTCGAGCACCTTCTTCACTTCCTCGAACAGCACCTCGGCGGGAGCCTCCGTGCCCGTGAAGTTGTGGATGATGCCCTTCTTCGTATAGTAGTCGATGAGAGGCGCCGTCTGCTCATTGTAGACGTTGAGCCTGCTCTCCACCGTCTCGGGATTGTCGTCCTTGCGCTGGTAGAGCTCCCCGCCGCAGCGCGCGCAGGTCGTCTTGCCGCCCAGCGTGGAGACGTGATAGCTCTCGCCGCACTCCCTGCACACCCGTCTGCCGCACAGTCTGTCCATGAGCAGCTTGTGGTCGATGTTGATGTTCACGACGCCGTCGATGACGGCAAATTTGTCGAGCTCCGCCGCCTGATAGAGGTTGCGGGGGAAGCCGTCGAGAAGGTAGCCCTTCTTGCAGTCCTCCCACGTGAGTCTGTCCTTCACGATGGCGCAGGTCACTTCGTCGGGGACGAGCTCGCCCTTGTCGGTGTACGACTTCGCGAGCAGCCCGATCTCCGTCCCGTTCTTGATGTTCGCACGGAAGATGTCCCCCGTGGAGATGTGGACGAGACCGTAGCGGTCGGCGATCTTGGTCGCCTGCGTGCCCTTTCCGGCGCCGGGAGCGCCGAGCAAGATGAGATTCATGTGCTACCTCCTTCTCCTTTCGATGCGATCGCCGCCCATCATTTCAGGAAGCCCTTGTAGTTCTTCATCATGATCTGCGATTGCAACTGTTTGTCAAATTCGAGCGCGACCGAGACGACGATGAGGATTCCCGTCGTGGAGAACACGTTCACGAGGTTCTGACCCGCCCAGCTGAATGCGACCGAGGGGATGAACGCCACAAGGGTGAGGAAGATGGCGCCGAAGAGCGTGATGCGCTTGTTGATCTTGCTCAGGTATGCCGCGGTGGGCTTACCGGGACGGATGCCCTGTATGAACCCGCCGTTCTGCTGGATGTTCTTCGCCACCTCGTCGGGCTGGAACTCGATCTGCGCATAGAAGAACGCGAAGATGAAGATGAGGATGCACAGCGCCACCGAGTAGATGACTTGACCGTACCAGAAGCGCGAGCTCCCCGAGAACCAATCCGCGAGCCCGTCCGCCGCCGGCGTATCCGGCCAGAACAGGCTGATGAGCATGGAGGGGAAAGAGATGATCGCGAAGGCGAAGATGAGGGGCATGACGCCGCTCCCCGTGATCTTCATGGGGATGACGGAGCTCTGCCCGCCGTACATCTTGGTCCCGCGGACCTGCTTGGCGTACTGCACGGGGATGCGTCTCTCCGCGAGATCGACAAAGACGATCAGGAAGAAGATGATGACCGCGAGCACGAGGAAGAGCGCGATGTTGAGAAGGCTCTCGAGCTGCCCGCCGAACACGAGCTTGAACTCCTCGACGATGGAGGTCCCGGCGGTGGAGAGGATGCCGATGAAGATGATCATCGAGATCCCGTTGCCGATCCCGTAGTCGGTGATGCGCTCGCCCAGCCACATGACGAGGCAGGACCCCGCCGTGTAGACGATGGTCATGTAGACGCCCGCGAGCCAGAGCGCGCCCGTCTCGCCGATCTCGGCGGAGAAGAACACGCCCGTCTGGATGGCGTCCCCGTTGTTCGCGAAGTTCACGATGATGCCGACCGACTGGATGACCGCTAAGATGATGGTGAAGATCCTCGTGATGTTGGTAATCTTCTTCCTCCCCTCTTCGCCCTGTTTGGAGAGCCGTTCGAGGGCGGGGATGCCCACCGTGAGGAGCTGGACGATAATGGACGCGTTGATGTACGGTCCGATGCCCAGCGCGAACAGCGTACCGTTGGCGAGCGCCGAGCCGGTGATGCCGCTCATGAGCGTCAAAAAGTCGTTGCCGAGGACCGCCGTCTCGAACTCGCTCCGCAACAGTCCCGGAACGGGGATGTAGCACCCGAGGCGGAAGATGAAGAGGATGAGAAGGGTCATGAGCAACTTCTTTCTGATGTCCTTATTGCGAAAGGCGTTTTTCAATGTTTCAATCATGCCTGCACTCCTTTCCGTACGACAGATCGGTAAGGGGGATCATCCGATGACTTCCGCCGTACCGCCCGCCGCTTCGACGGCGGACTTCGCCGCCGCGGAGAATTTGGCGGCGCGCACGGTGAGCGCAACTTTGAGCTCCCCGTTCCCGAGCACTTTGAGCCCGGCGTTGTTCTTCACCTCTTTCGCGAGCCCGTTTTCGAGCACATAGCCGTAATCGACGACAGTCCCCGCGGGAAGCGTATTGAGCACGGACACGTTCACGATCACATAGTCCTTGCCGAACTTGTTGTGGAAGCCGCGCTTGGGGATGCGGCGGGCGAGGGGCATCTGACCGCCCTCGAAGCCGGGACGGACTCCGCCGCCCGAACGCGCCCACTGTCCTTTGTGCCCCTTGCCGCTCGTCTTGCCGAGCCCGGATCCGATGCCGCGGCCGAGGCGCTTGGCGGGTGTTCTTGCTCCCTCTGCGGGAGAAATGGTATCAATTCTCATGGTTGTCTCCTTATACGGTCTCGACCTTGACGAGGTGCCCGACCTTTTTGAGCTGGCCCCTGAGCGCGGGGCTGTCCTCAAACGTCTTTTCGGAGCGAATCTTTTTGAGACCGAGCGCGGCGATCGTCGCCTTCACGGACTTCACTTCGCCGATGGTGCTCTTCACAAGCGTTACTTTTACCATACCGCACCTCCTCAGCCGACGATCTCTTCGACGGTCTTGCCGCGAAGCGCCGCGATCTCTTCGGCGGTCTTGAGCTCGGCGAGCCCGGCGATGGTCGCCTTGATGCAGTTCCCGGGGTTCTGCGTGCCGTGCGACTTGGTTCTGATGTTCTTGATCCCGGCGGCTTCCATCACCGCACGGACGGGACCGCCCGCGATCACGCCCGTACCTTCTTCGGCGGGGAGCATGAGCACCGCCCCCTTGCCGAAGCGCCCGAGCACTTCGTGCGGAATGGTCGTATCCACGATGGGAACGGGAATCATGTTCTTCTTGGCGGCTTGCGTCGCCTTCTCGATCGCCTCGGGGACTTCCTTGCTCTTGCCCGAGCCGTAGCCCACCTTGCCCGCGCCGTCTCCCACGACGACGAGCGCCGCGAACCGCATGTTCTTGCCGCCCTTGACCGTCTTGGAAACGCGGTTGATCTCGATCAGTTTTTTGATGAGTCCGTCGTTCTCTTCCTGTCTTCTCTGAGGTCTGTTTTCTCTCGCCATGATGTCCTCTCCTATCAGAATTCAAGTCCGGCTTCGCGCGCGCCGTCTGCGATCGCCTGTACGCGGCCCGTATAGTTGTAACCGCCCCTGTCGAACACGACTTCCGCGATTCCCTTTTCCTTGGCGCGCTCGCCCGCGATCTTCCCGACGATCTTCGCCGCTTCCGTCTTGGTCTTTCCCGCGACCTCGCCCTTCACCGTCTGCTCGAGGGTGGAGGCGGATGCCAGCGTGACGCCGTTCACATCGTCGATGAACTGGACGTAGATATTCTTCGTGCTCTTGTAGACGGAGAGGCGGGGACGCTCTGCCGTGCCGGAGATGAGCTTCCGTACGCGGCGGTGGCGGCGCTGTCTGACTGCATTCTTATCGATTCTCGTGATCATCTTTCACCCCTCCTTACTTCTTGCCCTTGCCGGAGGTCTTGCCTTCCTTGTGCTCGACGTGCTCGCCCTTGTAGCGGATGCCGTAGCCGTGATAGGGCTCGGGAACGCGCACCGAGCGGAGGTCCGCCGCGACCTGACCGACTCTTATCTTATCGATGCCGACCACGTTGATCTCCGTCTGCGTGGGCACCTCGAAGCGGATGCCCTCGGGCTGCGCCACCTCCACGGGGTGCGAAAAGCCCACGTTGAGGACGAGCTTGTTGCCGTTCATCGCGGCTCTCCAGCCCACGCCTTTGATCTCGAGCCCCTTCGTGAAGCCCTCGGACACGCCCTTCACCATGTCGGCGATGAGCGCGCGGTAGAGCCCGTGGAGCGCGTTGGTCTCCTTGTTTTCATCCAGCGCAACGACGTGGAGCTCCGCTCCCTCCGTCTTTACGTCGATATTCCCCGCGATCTCGCGGGTGAGCGTCCCCTTGGGACCCTTCACCGTGACGACGCGATGTTCGAACGCCACGCTCACGCCGGCGGGAACAGCGATCGCTTTCTTTCCGATTCTCGACATAGTTCCCTCCTCAATAGACGTAGCAGAGCACTTCGCCGCCCACGTTCTGCGCCTTTGCCTGCTTATCCGTCATGATGCCCTTGTTGGTGGAGACGATGGCGATCCCGTATCCGCCGAGCACCTTGGGCATCGTCTGCGCGCCGCTGTACGTGCGCAGACCGGGCTTGGAGACGCGTTTCAGTCCGCCGATGACCGACTTGCCGTTCTCCGTGTATTTGAGCCCGAGGACGAGAGTCCCCTCGTGCTCGTTCTCCACGAGCTCCACGCTCTTCACATATCCCTCCTGCAAGAGGATGTCGGCGATCGCCCGCTTCATCTTGGAAGAGGGGACCTCCACCTTCTCCTTGCGGACGGTGAGCGCGTTGCGGATTCTGGTGAGCATATCTGCAATAGGATCTGTCATTTTCTGCCTCCTTACCAGCTCGACTTCTTCACGCCGGGAATCTGTCCCTTGTATGCGAGCTCGCGGAAGCAGATCCTGCAAACCCCGTACTTGCGGAGCACGGCGTGCGGTCTGCCGCAGATCGAGCAACGCGTGTAGGCGCGCGTCGAAAACTTGGGCGTCTTTTGCTGTTTATTGATCATCGATTTCTTTGCCATTTCTCTTCTCCTTACTTCTTGAAGGGCATCCCGAGCGCGCGGAGGAGCTCCCTCGCTTCCTCGTCCGTGTGCGCCGTCGTCACGATGCACACATCCATCCCGCGGATCTTCTCCACCTGATCGTAGGTGATCTCGGGGAAGATGAGCTGTTCTTTGAGACCCAGCGCATAGTTGCCTCTGCCGTCGAACGCCTTGTCCGACACGCCGCGGAAGTCGCGGACGCGGGGCAACGCGATGGAGACGAGCTTGTCGTAGAAATCATACATCCTTCTGCCGCGCAGCGTCACTTTGAGCCCGATGTTCATCCCCTCGCGGAGCTTGAAGTTCGCGACCGACTTGGTCGCCTTGCGGTAGATGGGCTTCTGTCCCGTGATGAGTTTGAGCTCGTTCTCGACGATCTGCATCGACTTCTGGTTGTCCTTGATGTCCCCGAGCCCGGTGTTGATGACGATCTTTTCCAGCTTGGGCACCTGCATCACCGACGTGTACCCGAACTTCTTCATGAGATAGGGAACGACCTCGGTCTCGTACTGCACGCGCACCCTGCTCGGCGAAGCGGGAGTCGCGGTCTGTTCCGTTTTCTTCTGAGCTTTCTTTTCAGCCATAACCATTCCTCCCGTTTACTTGCTCTCTTCCGCGGGAGCTTCCGCGGGCGTTTCCGCCTTCTGGCTGCGCTTTCTCGTGCGCTTCTTGGGAGCCGCCTCTTCCGCGGCGGGCTTGCCCTTCACCTTCTTGACGTACGCCTTGTCGAGCGGCGCGCCGCACTTCTTGCACACGCGGACCTTCTTGCCGTCCACCTCGATGTGCCCCACGCGCGTCGCCTTGCCGCACTTGTCGCACACGACCTCGACGTTGCTCGCGTCGATGAACGCTTCCTCGGTGACGATGCGGCTCGTCTCGTTCGCCTTGCGCGCCTTCTCGTGCTTGTGCACGATGTTCACGCCCTCGACGATGACCTTGCCTGCCTTGGGGTCGGTCTTGAGCACCTTCCCCTGCTTGCCCTTGTATTTGCCCGTCAGAACGAGCACATTGTCGTTGACTTTAACTTTCACGTCGGGCCTCCTTACAGTACTTCGGGAGCGAGGGAGATGATGCGCATGTAATCCTTCTCTCTCAGTTCTCTCGCGATGGGCCCGAAGATACGGGTGCCCCTCGGTTGCTTCTGGCTGTCGATGATGACCGCCGCGTTGTCGTCAAAGCGGATATAGGTCCCGTCGGGACGGCGGATGCCCTTGGCGGAGCGCACGATGACTGCCTTCACGACGTCGCCCTTCTTCACCGCGCCGCCCGGGTTCGCCGTCTTGACGGACGCGACGATGACGTCGCCGATGTTGCCGCTCCTTCTGAAACTGCCGCCGAGGACGCGGATGCACACGATCTCCTTCGCGCCCGAATTGTCGGCGACTTTCAGTCTCGTTTGGGGTTGTATCATTTTCTTCTCCCTCCCTCGTTACTTCGCCTTCTCGACGATCTCGGCGACGCGCCAATTCTTGTCCTTGGAGAGCTTGCGCGTCTCGACGATGCGCACCTTGTCGCCCACGCCGCACGCGTTTTCCTCGTCGTGCGCCTTGAACTTCCTCGTGCTCGTGATCGTCTTCTTGTAGACGGGGTGCTTGGTCTTATCGGTCACTGCGACGACGACCGTCTTGTCCATCTTGTCGGACACCACGACGCCGACGCGCTCTTTTCTCAGATTCCTTTCCATGCTTGCACCTCCTTACGCCTTCGCCCGTGCGCGGAGCTCTGTGTTCACGCGCGCGATATTCCGCTTGCAGACCCGGATGGAGACGGGGTTTTCAAGCTGTCCGCTCGCATGGCGGAAGCGAA
Source organism: uncultured Clostridia bacterium (assembly GCA_947587085.1). Classification (GTDB taxonomy): domain Bacteria; phylum Bacillota; class Clostridia; order Christensenellales; family Borkfalkiaceae; genus Gallimonas. Next base: position 6,947 of record CANPXX010000049.1, read on the forward strand.
GATTGAACAGCTCGCTCTTCAAGTCCTTCAACTTCTGCTCGAGCTCGACGTCGGTCATGTTATGAAATTCGTTCTTCATCACGCCTCACCGCCTTCTGCCGTAGTTTCGGCGGGCTGAACCGCCTCTTCCTTCTTGATGAACTTGCACTTCACGGGGAGCTTGTGCGCCGCAAGACGCATCGCCTCGCGCGCGACGTCCTCCGTCACGTCCGCCATCTCGAACAGCACCCTGCCCGGCTTGACGACGGCGACCCAGAACTCCACGGCGCCCTTGCCCGAACCCATACGGGCTTCGGCGGGGTGACGGGTGATGGGCTTGTGGGGGAAGATGTCAATCCAGACCTTGCCGCCGCGCTTGATGAAACGGGTCATCGCGATACGCGCCGCCTCGATCTGGTTGGACTTGATCCAGCCCGCTTCCTCCGCCACGAGACCGTACTGCCCGTAGGCGATCACATTGCCCTTCTGCGCGGAGCCCTTCAAGGTCCCGCGGTGCTGCTTTCTTCTCTTCACTCTCTTGGGGATTAACATTACTTGCCTCCTTCCGCCTTCTTCGCGCCTTTGAGGACGTCCCCCTTGAAGATCCAGCACTTTACGCCGATCATTCCGAAGGTGGTATGCGCCTCCGCGAAGCCGTAATCGATGTCCGCGCGCAACGTCTGAAGGGGAATGGAACCCTCGCTGTAATGCTCGGTCCCCGCGATCTCGCGTCCGTCGAGACGGCCGGAGACCTGCATCTTGACTCCCTTCACGCCCGCGCGCATCGTCTTGCCGATCGCCTGCTTCATCGCGCGGCGGAACGACGTGCGCTTCTCGAGCTGTGCCGCGACGCTCTCCGCGACGAGCTGGGCGTCCGCGTCGATCTTGCGGACCTCGGTGACGTTGATGATGACCTGCTTGCCCTTGGTGAGCTTGGCGAGGTCCTTCTTGATCACCTCGATCTCCGCGCCTGCCTTGCCGATGAGCACCCCGGGGCGCCCGGTGTGGATGGTGACGACGATCTTGCCCGCCGCGCGCTCGATGAGGATGCGCGAGACAGCCGCCGCATAGTACTTCTTCTTGATGAAGGTGCGGATCGTGTGATCCTCTTTCAGATACGCCGCGAACTCATGATCGTCGGCATACCACTGCGTATCCCAATTCTTGTTGATGCCGATTCTCAGACCGTGAGGATTTACTTTCTGTCCCATTACAGTTCTCCCTCCGCTTTCTTCACGTCAAGGATGACGGTGATGTGGCTCGTTCTCTTCAAGATGGCATGCCCTCTGCCCTTGGAAACGGGCTGCATGCGTTTGAGGCTGGAACCGCCGTCCGCGAAGCACGCCGCGACGTACAAATCGCTCCTGTCCATGCCGCGGTTGTGTTCCGCGTTCGCCACCGCGCTCAGGAGCACCTTCCGCGTGGGAGCGGCGCCGCCGTTCGTGCAGTGTTCGAGGATCGCCTGCGCCTCGCGCACGCTCTTCCCGCGGATGAGGTCGAGCACCCGTCTCACCTTGTAGGGAGAAACTCTGATATACTTCGCCACCGCGCGGGGACGCGTGTCGCGCGTCTCTTCCGCTCTTGCGGCCTTCTTCTTCATATTACCCGCCATGTCTCTCCTCCTTATTTCTTGCCGGGCGCCGTCGTCTTGGCGGTGTGTCCGCGGAACGTGCGCGTGGGAGCGAACTCACCGAGCTTGCAGCCCACCATATCTTCCGTGATGTACACGGGAACGTGCTTCCTTCCGTCGTACACGGCGATGGTGTGACCGACCATCTGAGGGAATATCGTTGACGCTCTCGACCACGTTTTGAGCACCTTTTTCTCGTTTGCCTCGTTCATCGCCTCGATCCTGCTGAGCAGTTTCGCTTCGACGTAAGGGCCCTTCTTGACACTTCTCGACATCTCCTATCCCCTCCTTTAATTGATCCTCTTGAGAATGAACTTGCTCGTCGGATTCTTCTTCTTCCGAGTCTTGTAGCCGAGCGCGGGCTTGCCCCAAGGGGTCTCCGGTCCCGCATGCCCGACGGGGGACTTGCCTTCGCCGCCGCCGTGCGGGTGGTCGTTCGGGTTCATGACCGAGCCGCGCACCGTGGGACGGGTGCCGAGGTGACGGGTCTTGCCCGCCTTCCCCACGCGGATGATCTCATGCTCCACGTTGCCGACCTGACCGATGGTCGCGCGGCAGCCGACGGGGACGAGACGCATCTCGCCCGAGGGCATCTTGATCGTCGCATAGGCGCCTTCGCGCGCCATGATCTGCGCCGCGATGCCTGCGCTCCGCGCGATCTGTCCGCCCCTGCCCGGTTTGAGCTCGATGTTGTGGATCATCGTGCCGACGGGGATGTCGGTGAGCGGGAGCGCGTTGCCGACCTTGATGTCCGACCCTGCGCCGCTCGATATGCGGATGGACCGCAGACAGGAGCTGACGGCGGCGGATGTGATCGCCGGTTATGATGAGGAGGA
>CANPXX010000050.1 GCA_947587085.1 uncultured Clostridia bacterium
ATCATGGCGCACATCGACGCCGGCAAGACCACGACGACCGAGCGCATCCTGTTCTATACGGGCAAGACGCACAAGATCGGCGAGGTCCACGAGGGCGCGGCGACCATGGACTGGATGGTACAGGAGCAGGAGCGCGGCATCACCATCACCTCCGCGGCGACCACCTGTATCTGGAAGGGACACCGCTTCAACATCATCGACACGCCCGGACACGTCGATTTCACCGTCGAGGTGGAGCGCTCGCTCCGCGTGCTCGACGGCGCCGTGGCTACCTTCTGCGCGAAGGGCGGCGTGGAGCCGCAGTCCGAGACGGTGTGGCGTCAGGCGGACACCTATAAGGTGCCCCGCATCGCCTACGTCAACAAGATGGACATCAACGGCGCGGATTTCTTTCGCGTGGAGAGGATGATCCGCGAGCGCCTCGGCGCCAACCCCGTGCCCGTGGAGCTTCCCATCGGCAAGGAGGATACCTTCCGCGGCATCATCGACCTCATCCGCATGGAGGCGGAGGTGTATTACGACGATCTCGGCAAGGACTTCCGCAAGGAGCCCATCCCCGCGGACATGCAGTCCCTCGCCGAGGAATACCACGCCAAGCTCGTGGAGGAGGCGGCTTCCGCCAACGACGAGCTCATGGAGAAGTACTTCGAGGAGGGGGATCTCTCCGCGGAGGACATCCTCGCGGGATTGCGCGAGCGCTGCCTCAGGATGGAGTCGGTGCCCATGCTCTGCGGTTCTTCCTATAAGAACAAGGGCGTGCAGTTCCTGCTCGACGCCGTGATCCACTTCCTGCCCAGCCCGCTCGACGTGGACCATGTGAAGGGGACCAACCCCGAGACGGGCGAGGAAGAGGAGAGAAAGACGTCGGACGAAGAGCCCTTCGCGGGGCTTGCGTTCAAGATCGCGACCGACCCCTTCGTGGGTTCGCTCGCCTACTTCCGCGTGTATTCGGGCGTCCTCGAAGCGGGCTCCTATGTGTATAACTCCACCAAGGAGAAGAAGGAGCGCGTGGGACGTCTCGTGCAGATGCACGCCAACGAGCGCAAGGATATCGACGTCATCTATTCGGGCGACATCTGCGCCATCGTGGGGCTCAAAAACACCACGACGGGCGATACGCTCTGCGACGAAAAGCACCCCATCGTGCTCGAAAAGATGGAGTTCCCCGAGCCCGTCATCCAGCTCTCGCTCGAGCCCAAGACCAAGGCGGGGCAGGAGAAGATGACGCTCGCGCTCATCAAGCTCGCCGAGGAGGACCCCACCTTCAAGACGTACACCGACAAGGAGACGGGGCAGACCATCATCGCCGGCATGGGTGAGCTGCACCTCGACATCATCGTGGACAGACTTCTCCGCGAATTCCACGTGGAGGCGAACGTGGGCGCGCCGCAGGTGGCGTACCGCGAGACCTTCCGCAACGCCGTGGAGGCGGAGGGGATGTACAAGCGGCAGTCGGGCGGTAAAGGTCAGTACGGGCACTGCAAGGTGCGCCTCATCCCGCAGGAACCCGGAAAGGGCTATGCCTTTGAGGACCTCACGGTGGGCGGCTCCATCCCCAAGGAATATATCCCCGCCATCGACAAGGGCATTCAGGAGGCGGCGAAGAACGGCTACCTTGCGGGCTACGAGATGGTGGACTTCCGCGTGGAAGTATACGACGGGAGCTATCACGAGGTGGACTCCTCCGAAATGGCGTTCAAGATCGCGGGTTCGATGGCGTTCAAGAACGGCATGGAGAAGGCGAAACCCGTCCTCCTCGAACCCATCATGAAGGTGCAGATCATCACCCCCGAGGACTACTTCGGCGACCTCATGGGCAACGTGAGCGGACGCCGCGGCACCATCATCGGGACGGACGACCGCAACGGCGCCAAGGTGATCGACGCGGAGATCCCGCTCTCCGAGATGTTCGGCTATGCGACGGAGCTCCGCTCCCGCACGCAGGGCAGGGGACAGTTCACCATGCAGTTCGATCACTACTATGAAGTCCCGCGCTCCATCTCCGAGAAGATCATCTCTTCGAGGGCGCCCAAGAACGCGTGAGGAACGCCTTTCCCCGCGCGCCGAAAATTTTGCAAAAATTTCCCATAAATTCATTGCAAATTTCGGAATTATCGGTTATAATAGAGGCAACAAGCGTTCGGCTTGATATCAGGGATTGATAGATAGCTGCGCTTCCGCCCTTCAAGCGGCGGAAATAGTTATCAAAAAATAAAATTTTTGGAGGAAAAAAATCAAATGGCAAAGGCAAAGTTCGACAGAAGTAAGCCTCACGTCAACATCGGGACCATCGGTCACGTTGACCACGGTAAGACCACGTTGACCGCAGCTATCACCATGGTCATGGCGTGCAAGGGTCAGGCGCAGAAGATGCGGTATGACGAGATCGACAAGGCGCCCGAAGAGAAGGCGCGCGGCATCACGATCAACACCGCACACGTCGAGTATCAGACGGACAAGCGCCACTACGCGCACGTTGACTGCCCCGGACACGCAGACTACGTCAAGAACATGATCACGGGTGCTGCCCAGATGGATGGCGCCATCCTCGTCGTCGCGGCTACGGACGGTCCCATGCCCCAGACCCGTGAGCACATCCTGCTCGCCCGTCAGGTCGGCGTTCCCTATATCATCGTGTTCCTGAACAAGGTCGATCAGATGGACGACCCCGAGCTTCTGGACCTCGTCGAGATGGAGATCAGAGAGCTACTCTCCTCCTACGACTTCCCCGGCGACGACATCCCGATCATCAAGGGTTCCGCCCTCAAAGCGCTCGAGAAGGCGACCAGCGGCGCTTCCGACGCGGAGATTCTCGCGGCTCCCGAGTGCAAGTGCATCCTCGAGCTCATGGATGCGGTGGACGAGTACATTCCCACGCCCGTCCGTGACGACCAGAAGCCCTTCCTGCTTCCCGTCGAGGACGTGTTCACCATCTCCGGCCGCGGCACCGTCGCTACGGGCCGTGTCGAGAGAGGTGTGGCGCATGTCGGCGATCCCGCCGAGATCGTGGGCCTCATCGAGAAGCCCCGTACGACGGTCATCACCGGTCTCGAAATGTTCCACAAGTCGCTCGACGAAGCGATGGCGGGCGACAACGTAGGCGCGCTTCTCCGCGGCATCAACCGCACCGATATCGAGAAGGGACAGGTCATCGCAAAGCCCGGTACCGTTCCCACCGCGATGAAGTTCGAGGCGCAGGTGTACGTCCTCACCAAGGATGAGGGCGGCCGCCACACCGCATTCTTCAACCACTACCGTCCCCAGTTCTTCATCAGAACGACGGACGTCACGGGTTCCATCGAGCTCCCTGCGGGCGTTGAGATGGTCATGCCCGGCGACCACGTCACCTTGACCGTCGAGCTCATCAAGCCCGTCGCCATCGAGGAAGGTCTCCGCTTCGCGATCCGCGAGGGCGGCAGAACGGTCGGCTCCGGCGCCGTCTCCAAGATCCTCAAATAATTCCCCGAGGGACAGAGCTTTTAAGGGTTCGCGAAATTCTTCTATGGAATAGACACGCGTGGTGCAGAAGCACCGCGCGTGTTCTTATAATATAAAGTTTCGCGTTCGCGAAATTCTTCCAAAGAGAAGCCCCCTGCGGGGCAAAAATATGGGCAAAGAATTTCGCGACAGAAATAGACTCTTTTGGGAAACAAGGTTGTGGCTCTCTATCGCTTGCTCCAACAACAAGCGCGGGCGAGCCGCGCAAATTGGGGCGCGCTCCGCAAAATGCGATTTTGCTACGCGCGAGGGATTTAGAATGAAAGGGCGCCCCTTTTTTGTCATGACCCGCGCACATTCTCTCAAATGTCATTTCGACCGAAGCGTAAGCGGAGTGGAGAAATCTCTACTGCATTATAAGCAAGGTAGAGATGTTTCGACTCGAGCGCCCGCATCCATTGGACGCGGGCGCTCGGCTACTTCGCGCTTCGCGCTCGTGCGCCGCTACGCGTCGGGCAACATGACAAAAAGGAGCTACTTCGCGCTTTGTGTTCGTGCCGTTGCAAGCAACGGGGCGCTCGGCTCAACATGACATAATAGAAACGGCTACGCCTCGGCTACTTCGGCAAATAGAACGTGCGGGCGGGGCGGCATGACATTGGAGAATGCTCCGCTATTTCGCGCTGTTTCGGTGCGCGGGTGCGCAAATTTTTGCGGATTCGGAGAAAAAATTTTTGCAAAGCGTGATTTTCCGATTGACAAAGTAGGTTTTTTCTGCTATCCTTAAAACCAACCTACGAAATAGGTAATTAAGGGGAGGAGGGTGTATCGCTCCGTCCCGAAACCGAGAAGAGGAGAAACGTTATGTCCGATCTGCACTTTGAAACTCTGCAACTGCATGTGGGGCAGGAGGCGCCCGACCCCGCCACCGACGCCCGTGCGGTGCCCATCTATGCGACGACGTCGTACGTCTTTCGCAACTGCGAACACGCCGCGGCGCGCTTCGGGCTGACCGATGCGGGCAATATTTACGGGCGGCTGACCAATTCCACGCAGGATGTGCTGGAAAAGCGCATCGCCGCGCTCGAAGGCGGCACGGCGGCGTTGGCGCTCGCGTCCGGTGCGGCGGCGATCTCTTATACGCTCGAGGCGCTCGCGCAGAACGGCGGGCACATCGTCGCGCAAAAGACCATCTACGGCGGGAGCTACAACCTTCTCGCGCACACCCTACCCGGCTTCGGCATCACCGCGACGTTCGTAAACATCCACGATCTGTCTGAGGTCGAGGCGGCAATCCGCGGGAACACGCGGGCGATCTACATCGAGACGCTCGGCAATCCGAACAGCGACATCCCCGACATCGACGCGCTGGCACAGCTCGCCCACCGCTATGGGGTCCCGCTGGTCGTGGACAACACCTTCGGGACGCCCTATCTCATCCGTCCCATCGAACACGGCGCGGACATCGTCGTCCACTCCGCGACCAAGTTTTTGGGCGGGCACGGGACCACGCTTGGCGGCATCGTCGTCGATTCGGGCAAGTTCGACTGGACGGCGGGCGGCAAGTTCCCCGCAATCGCCGCGCCCAACCCGAGCTATCACGGCGTCTCCTTCGTCGAGGCGGCGGGACCCGCGGCATTCGCGACCTATCTCCGCGCGGTGCTCCTCCGCGATACGGGCGCGACGATCTCCCCGTTCGCGGCGTTCTTGCTTCTGCAAGGCATCGAGACGCTGTCGCTCCGCATCGAACGCCATGCGGAGAACACGGCGAAGGTCGTGCAATATCTCGCCCATCATCCGCAGGTGCAGTCGGTCGCGCACCCGTCCTTGCCCGACCATCCCGACCACGCGCTCTACCGCAAATATTTCCCGAACGGCGGCGGTTCCATCTTCACCTTCGACATCGCGGGCGGCGTTCGGGAGGCGCACTGCTTCATCGACAACCTCACGCTGTTCTCCCTTCTGGCGAACGTCGCCGACGTGAAGAGCCTCGTCATCCATCCCGCCACGACGACGCACAGCCAGCTGAGCGAGCAGGAGCTCGCGGAGCAGGGCATCAGGTCCAATACCATCCGCCTGTCCATCGGCACGGAGCACATCGACGACATCCTCGCCGACCTCGAAAGGGGATTCGAGGCGGTGAAGAGAGCGGGAAGTCGGTCAAACGCTTGATTTTTCCCGAAAAAGGTGTATAATCGACGGGGAAAGGAGGTGAGCCCATGTTGATCTCGACGAGGGGACGATATGCGCTCCGCGTGTTGGTCGATCTTGCGGAGCATTCGGACGGCGGCTATGTGCCGATGAAAGAGATCGCACAGCGGCAGGAGATCTCCCTCAAATACCTCGAACGCATCCTTCCCGTCCTCACGAAGAACGGAATCATCGAGGGACTCCAAGGCAAGACGGGCGGGTATCGCCTCGTAAAGGCGCCCGAGGAGTGCCGCATCGGCGACGTGCTCCGCCTGACCGAGGGGGACCTCGCTCCCGTCGCCTGCCTCGCCTGCGGGGCGAAACCGTGCAAGCGGGAGAAGGGGTGCAGAACGTACCCGATGTGGGTGGAGTTCCAAGCGATGATCGACGACTTTTTCGACAACAGGACGATCGCCTCGCTCGTCCGCCCGCAGGGAGAAGAATAGGGAACGAAGGGGAAAAGAGTTCGTGGAAAAATTTTCGCGAAATTCTTCATTGAAACATTTCGCGAAATTCTTCATTGAATAGACACGCGCGGTGCATTCCCTTTATGTCATGTTGAGCCGAGAGCCCACGTCCAGCGGACGTGGGCTCTCGAGTCGCCCCGTTGCTTGCAACGGCACGAGCGCGAAGCGCGAAGTAAACATCTCTACCGCTCTCTTTTGTCATGCCGCCCGACGCGTAGCGGCGCACGAGCCGTAGGCGAAGTAGCCTGTCGAGGCATCTCTACCGCATTATAAACAAGGCAGAGATTTTTCGGCTTCGCCTCCGCTCAAAATGATAGTATGAGCTTCCTTCATAGGAGTAGTGTTACTCTTGCGGCAGGAGAGAGTTTACTGCGTTTTCATAACGATAGTGCGTTGACAACCATTACGATTTCGTTACCCAATACATAATATAAAAATTCTCCCGTCTAAATTAAGACGGGAGGTCATCGATTGATTACAGATTCGGAAAGAAGTTTTAATTGCTCAAAAGCAAATGTTCGTACAGAAGGTTTTAACGAACGAAACGATTGTATAAGCTCCCGCTCTTGCGCCGACAGTGCATAGGGGAGATCTCCTTCCTCCCGCCCCGCCAAATAATCCAGCGAGCATTCGAAAAAATCGGCATAAGCGATTAGGCATTCAAGCGTCGGCGTATGTGATTTTTCATGGGAAGCTACGGTTGTTTGTCCGAGTCCGATTTTGTCTCCGAGTTGCTTTTGTGTAAGACCGTTTTCAACCCTCAATTCCTTCAGTCTTTCATTGATTGTTATCGTATCCATATTTATAATTTTAGCATTTTTGTGTTTGAAAAGCTTGACATACTAACGAGATGTCGTTATAATTATGTCGAATAACAAAACTTTGGTTAATATAAGGAGAAAATAATCATGTCATTGATTGTTTGTCCGCATTGTGGAAAGCAAGTCAGCGATACTGTAGAACGATGTATTCACTGCGGCGGAGCCTTTCTGAAGGGAGAACCTAAAGTGTCCGCAACGGATTTTAATACTCTTGATAAAGAAATACGGAAAAGTCTTGAAGTGGAGTTCCAAAAAGGGTATCCGAAGTACGTATGTCCTCATGCAAAGCAAAATGCTTTAAAGTGTCGCAGAAAGTTCAAAGTTTGTACTATTATCTCATACGTAGCATGTGTAATATTTTTTCTAATTTTGATTTTGGTGAAAACGAAAGTTTTGGATATCGATAGCAACGATATCAAGATGATGGTTGTTGTGTTGGTCGCGCTTTGTGCTGCTTTGGTTATTCTTATTAGTGCGGCATGCAAGATTAGTTACAAGTTGAAATCCAAAAAGCTAATCAGTCAATATCTCTTATATGAAAAATTATTTCAAGTATGGCTTTTACACACCAATAATATTTTCAAGGAAGTTGATTTTTCCGATTTAAGTGGGAAAGAGAAAAAATATTTTGAAAATATAAATACGGACTTATATACGTAAAAAGAGGGAAAAGAAAAATGGCGATGATAAAATGTCCTGAATGCGGAGAGGAAATTTCCGATAAAGCAAAGACATGCCCACACTGCGGTGTGGAGATCTTTGTATGTCCTGAATGTGGTCAAGTCAGTTTAGGTAACGGACCGTGTAAATCATGCGGTTACGCTCTGCCTGTGGAAACTGTGGAAAAAACTCATGATTCAGGTAAGGTAAGTGAGAAAAATTTATTTGATAGGTGGATTGATAGTGCTCCGGAAGAAAAAACGAAAAAAATCATATTCGATGTCATCTCAGCACTATTCATTATAATTCCTGCCATTTTTGGCTTTATATGGTACTTTCACTCCTTTGATAATTATTTTGGCGTAACACCCGAGAAACTTTTACAGCTGCTACTTTCTTATGCTTCTGACATCAAACAAATAGAAACTCTATTTTATATGCTCGTTTTTATGTCTGTAATTTTAGGTGCGGCTATGGACATATCAGTTGATTTTTTTAGGAATTTCAATTTTGCGAAATGGATAAGGTCCAATCACATAGATATAACACAAGAAATCAATTCCGCTGTATCACGGAGTGTTGCGAAGAAACAAAAGAAAGGCGATGATACTGAATTCAGCTTCAATCAAGTAATTAAGGAAGCGAAAGAAGAAATAAAACTTGACGACATCGATTCTGCATGTTTTATGGCAACAAATCCCAATAAAGCGTATCTGTTGGCGGTATTGCGGTCTATCCCTAAAATCGTATGGTGCGTACTGGAAATAGTTATATTGTGTTGGGTCAAAAATATGGCAGTGTCTTATATGAGAAGCGTCATTTTTGGAGAATTTGAGACAGATGCAAACGGGATTATGACATTTACGACAAATTTCCAAATCGAATGGTGGCCATTCTTACTTTGGGCGGGAATCATTTTTGTAATAGCAATATTTGTTGAAATTGCCTCTAAACGGGCACAAGAGAAGGTCATAGTGGACACCTTAACAAAAGCGCAAAAGAAAGCATAAATCACTTTGCCTAATCGCCGAGCAGGTTAGTTTCTCGCTACGCCTTCTGTCGCGGTATAGCTACAAGTACACCGTATTGTTGAGCAGAATTGCGCCGCGTCACCCACCTCAGTCTCGCTGCTGCCTTGACAGTTCCTCCCATGGAGGAGCCCTTCCCCACACGTTCCTATTAGTCATGCTGAGCCGAGAGCCCACGTCCAGCGGACGTGGGCTCTCGAGTCGCCCCGTTGCTTGCAACGGCACGAGCGCGAAGCGC
>CANPXX010000051.1 GCA_947587085.1 uncultured Clostridia bacterium
CACGATGCTCCCCGCCCCCGCGTTCTTGCCGATGCGGTCGTACACGCCAAGCCCCGTGAGGAGCGTCCCCAAGAAGATGAGGAGGACGGAGACGGTGCCCGCGAGGATGTCCCCTTCGAGCCCCGCAAAGCGGAGCATGTAGCGGAAGAACTGCCCCACCGAACAGATGAACCCGCCCACGAGGAACGCCCTCCCGCACGTCTTGAAATGCTTGGTCGGCGGGGCGAAGGAATTGACGTAATTGAGATAGTTGCGGTTGTAGTTCTCCTTGGAGCGACCCGTCACGGGCGGACCTCCTCCCGCACGCGGGCGGGGAAACAGGTCTCCCGCTCCTCCGGCGTCGCGGCGAGCGGATTGCCTTTCTTTTTCATACATTTAATTTGGAACGTCTCCCCGCTTTTTATACCCCGCTTCTCCCCCCTATCCCCCGCTTTGTAGTCCTCTTCCCCCCCCGCCCGCATGTTCACGTTTCATTTACCGAAACATTTCTTCTATTGTCATTTTGCCCGACGCGTAGCGGCGCACGAGCCGTAGGCGAAGTAGCGAAGTGAGCGAAGCGAACGAAGTCGAAAAATCTCTACCTTGTTATAATGCGGTGGAGATGTTTCGACTTCGGCTTCGCCTCCGCTCAACATGACAAAAAAAAGGAATGCGCCGCGCGGGTCATGACAAAAAAGAATGCGCCGCGCGTGTCTATCCGATGAAGAATTTCGCGAAACAACTCTCTTTCCTCGCGCGGAGCAAAATCGCATTTTGCGGAGCGCGCCACAATTTGCGCGGCTCGCCCGCGCTTGTTGTTTGTGCAAGCGACAGAGAGACAAAACCACGTTTCCCAAAAGAGTCTCTTTCCGTCGCGAAATTCTTTGCCCTTATTCTTGCCCCGCAGGGAGCTTCTCTTCGGAAGAATTTCGCGAAACTTTTTCGCGAAACTTTTTCGCGAAACTTGATTAAACGATAAGCGGTCTGCGCCGAAGCGCAGACCGCGGTAACTGTTTTACGTCGCGTACGAGGAGAGCAGGTCGTACAGCGTGGCGTAAAACTCCCCGAGATATTCCCGTGCGAGGCTGTCCATTGAGTAAGCCTGCAACCTTGCGTGCGGGTCGTCCGTCGCCTGCATGTAGTAGTTTCGGACGACGAGAAAGCGTTGGGAATAGCCGAGATTGTAGTTGGGGTTTTCGGGATAGCGGTAAGGTCCGTTCGCGTTGCCCTCGCTTCCGAGCGCCTCATAGGCGAGCTGGTGGAGAAGGTCCTCCCGCACGGCGTCCACCTGCCTTTGCGCCTCCGCGTCGATGCGCGCGTTTTCCCGCGTGACCGCCGTGGAGCGGGCGGTCTGGTTGCCGAGCATGAGATAGAGCAATTCCGCCTTATCCCGCTTCGCTTCCTCCAACAGTTCGTCCTTCTTTGCCTGCGCCACCCGCACCATGGCGAGCTGTACGGGCGAGAGATCGGAGTACTCGGGCGAGGTGAGATCGATGATGTCGATGGTCATTCGCGGATCCTCCTTAAATACAGATCGAGCGCGCCCGCGCAGAATTTACTGCTCGTGGAATACCATGAGAGGTCGAACACCCTCCCCCGCTGCACGCTCGGGAAGCGCTCCTTGACGCCGGCGGTGAGGTAGATGTCGCGGGTGACGCCGTTGTACGGTTTGAGGGCGAGACGGCTGACCGCGGTGGAGTCCGACCGTGCGGCGTCCACCGTCCAATCCGACTCCCCCAGATCGAAGCGCAGGCGGACGCGCGCCTCATAGCTCCCGATCGGGAATCCCGTCCCTTGCAGGATGTACGCCGCTCCGAACATCACGGCATAGAGGCGGTCGGGCGCGGCGGCGAGGGTATCCGTCTTGAAGCGGATAAAGCGGATGCGGGGGATGGAGGGATCGTAGACGAGGATGCACTTCTCGGTGCCGTACAGCACATTCGCGTAATATCTCCCCTCGTAGACGGCGGACGCCGAGGTCCCGTCGGTGCGCGGCGTATAGGCGGCGTTCGCAGGGTCAACCACCTCGCAGGAGGAGCCGTCGAAGGCGCACAGCCCGCTCGTGGCAAAGAAGTACACCTTGTCCCCGAGACAGCGGGCGGTCCCCTGCACGATGTTCCCCATCCCGCACGGCACGGAGGTGACGACGAAGTTCAGATCGCTCGCATGGGCGCGGACGCAGGTTATGCCCCTCTCGCGGAAGCAATACAGGCGGTCGCGGAAGGAGACGAGATCGAGCACGTCGCCGTTCCCGTCGTCGGGCAACTCGAAGGAGCCCGCCCCCTCGCTCGTCTCCTTCCAATCGGTCGGGTCGAGGGGAACGCAATAGCGGATCACCCGCCCCGCCGCGGCGAAGCACCGCTCGTAATGAACCGCCCCCGTGCTGTATTGCCCGGTGAAGAGGAACTCCTTGGAGCTCGGTCCCGCGAGGAGGTACAGCCCGCCCGCGCCGCCCGCGATATAGTAGGTATTGCCATTCTGTTTGGTATAGCCGATGAGGAAGCGCATGGGCGAGCTGAACGCCGTCCACTTCTGCGAAGCGCCGTCGCTGAGCGCCTGTATCGCCCCCGAGCTCGACGCGCCGAACAGCGTGTTCCCGACGGTGTGGAGGGTGTACGTCTCCGCGGGAGCGGGCAGGGCGACATACCGCTGTCCCCCCTCCCCGACGACGAACTCCCCGTTCACCACATTGACGTGCAAGAGCATGACGTTGCGGAACACGGGGTCGGCGAGCGTCTCGGGCGCGATGCGGAGGATGCGCGTCTCGGGGGAGGGGCGCACGTCGCGCTTTTCGAGAATCATACCCACCTCCTCGACGGCGTCGCCAGCTTCCGTCTGAGCACGTTCGCGGCGCGGACCGCGTCAAGGAATTTCTTGCGGAACTCCGCCGCCTCCGAATACCTGCCTCCCGAGATGAGGAACTCCGCCGCCACGCCAAGCGCGAGAAGGCGGGCGGAGATCTTGCCCGTATGGTCGCACTCCTGTTCGACGTCCGTCTTTTCGGCGGGCGCATAGGCGTACGTCACCTCTACCTCGCCCGTATCCGCGGGCAGGAGCAGGTGCGCGGGAAAGCATTCCGTGCGCACCTCCTTTCCCCTGCCGTCGCGGACGGAGAGGACGTCCACGGGCGGTTTGGAGAAGCGGGTATATTCGAGCACGCCGTCCTGCGGCACAAAGCGCTCGCGCGCTTTGAGCGGGATGTAGTCGAGGGCGAGCTCGTTCTCCGCAAGGTTGAAACAGCGCAGGAGCAATTTGAGCTCATCGGTCATATACACCGATTCGTCCTCCAAATCTTTCATGGAGTCCTTCATGCCGAGATAGATCGTCACGTCATACAGGACTTCTCTCACTTTCATACCCGCTTCCCCCCTTCTCAGGATTCGGTGATGCCCGAGATCTTCGCCTGCCCGCAGGGGCGGTAGCAGAGGAGCTCCGCGTACTTCACGAGCGTGGCGGTGAACATGGGTTTGCCCGCCACCTGTTTGAGGACCTTGCCGTCCTCGCCCTCCAACCACTGCCAATCGCAGAGCTGGTGGAGCGCGAAGTCGTCGGTGTTGAGCAGATACATCGTGCCCGCGGGGCAGAAGCGGTCCGCGACGACGGGGATGCCGTTGAAGCTGATGGCGGTGAAGCCGCCGTCAAGCGCGAGGGTCTCCGTCTGGCGGTACTTGCTGAGCGCCTCGATGAGGGCGCGGCGCACCCCCCACGAGCAGACGATGAAGTTCACCTTGCCGCCCGAGAGCTCCTCCACCTTGTCGATCGCCTTCTGCACCGCGCTCTCGGTGAGGGTGGAGACAGTCTCGGTATACGGCGTCATCCACGACTTGCCCTCGCGCGCGACGCCGTACAGGTCGCCGCTCCCGAAGATCGCTTCGAGCCCGGTGATCTCCAAGCCCTTGGAGTTCTGCAAGTAGATCTGATAGCCCTCGGGCGTCTCGACGGCGCTCCCGCCGAGGGTGATCGTCTTTTGCGCGCGGTCGATCGCCTTCACGGTGAGTCCGCCCGCCGCGAGCTCGGTCCCGCCCGTGCGGTACACGTCCACGATCATCCCCTCGGCGAAGTTCTGCACGCTGTCCACGGTGTACACGTTCCCCTCGCCCGAGGCGATGGTGGCGAGAAGCCCCGTCCCGTTGCCGAAGAGCATCCTGCCGAAGTTGAAAGAGGAGCTGCGAACGAGGTCCTCCATCTCGTCGTTGAGCAGGTTGACGAAGGCGCCGTCGCCCGAAGCGGACGCGCGGATCGCCTTATCCGAGATGCAGATGGTGCCATAGAGATTTTTGAGGGAGGCGACGAACTGCGCGTAGTTCCCGTCGCCCGCCTTGGGGAGGTCGCCCTCCTCGGTGCCCGCGCCCACGCCGCCGTTCACGCCGAAGCGGACCGCCTTGCGCACATCCTTCCCCCACACGTCGGAGGTCGTCTTGCGGATGCGCGCGAGGAAGGGATTCGCCGCCTTGTCGAGTTGCTCGGCGACGACGCCGAGGTAGTACGATTTCAATACGCTGTCTGCGCTTTGAGTAGTTACCATGTGTTTTCTCCTTTTTTTACCGTTGGATTCCGCGCAAATAGCCGAGCGCGAGCTCGCCCGCTTCCGCGAAGGACGCGGGGCGCTGTTTGGGGGCGGTGACGCCCTCGCCCGTTCCCGTCATGAGGGGCACGCCTTTGAGCGATTGCAGGTACTCGCCCGCGATGCGCGCGCGGAGCCCCTCGCATTCCGTGACCGCCCGCAGGAGCTCCTCCTGCCCGAGCGGAGCGCGCGCGTCCGAAGCGGACTTCTTCGCCTCGGCGAGCTCCCCTTCGAGGGCTTTCAGCCGCTGGCTGCGACGGGTGAACTCGGCTTCGAGCTCCCCGTATGCGCGCGCAAGGGCTTCCACGCTCTTGAATTTCCCCAGATCGGGCGTTGCCGATTCGGGATTCCCGTTTCCGTTTTCCTCTGTCACGATCATTCTCCTTTGCGGCGATGGGATCGAAGATGGCGCACGATCCTCTCCTTTGTCGCCGCGTCTTGTTCTGCGCCCGAGAGAAGGGCGCGGAGGTGTTCGGTGACGTGCAGATCGTGATCGTCGTACTCGTCCGCCTCCACCTCCCCGTGCGCCAGCTCGACGTTCTCCCGCTCCGCCTTCCGGATATGCAGAGCGGAGATGTCGCGCGCGTTTTCGAACGAACCGTACCCGAGGGCGTCGAGCACCTTGTTGCGGGCGTCGTCCGAAAGATTTCCCTCCCCGTCCTTCAAGAGCCCGAGGGCGAGAAGAGAGAGTATATCCTCCCGCACTTGTTCGGGCGTGCGGTCGTATCCCGTCTCGAACGTGACGTCGTCCGCCGAGATATCGCTCGCGTCGAAGTAGAAGAGTTCGGTATGCCCGCCCGTCCCCGTCATGCTCATGAGGCGGCGCGCCGCGGAAAATTGCTTGTAGAGGTGCAAGATCTGTTTTCCGACTTCCTTTACAGCCCGCTCCACGCTCTCCACGCTCATGTGCATGCGGTTGATGTCCTGGTCGAGGAGAAGTTGCAGCCCCGTTGCGCTCGTCACGTTGGTGGGGTTTGCGGAGTTGCGGGAGATCTCGCTCATGCCCGAGACGAGGACGAATTCGTTCGCGATCCGCTCCTCCTCCTTCTCGAACTCATCGGGAATCGCGCCGCAATCGAGGAAGGCGGGGGCGGGAGAGCCCTGACGGTAGACGAGCACCTTCCCGGGACACAGCCCGTCCGCCGCAAGCTCTTCCGCGTCCACCGAGCCGTCCTCCACCGTAAGAACTCCCATGGACAGGCGGTTGAGAAATTCGTGCTTGCGGTTCCGAACCGCGTTGTACGCCCGCTGCAAGGGAATCATACGGTCTACGACGGACGTCCCGAAGAACGCCCCCGCGAGCGGGATGCACGTCTGCCGTATGAAGGGCAGGACGCGCTCTCCGCGCTCCCCGTTGCGATAGGGAAGCGGTCCCTCGTAGAGGAGCTCGTCTCCCGCAACTATCTCCAACCGTCCTTCGGGATAGGTCCCGTTCGGACGGACATACCGTTCGATGAGGATCTCGCTGTCCTCGAGCGCGGGGCGGACGTCTCCGTCCGCGGGGCGCTTCCATCCGCTCGCCGAGGAATAGGGCGCGAGCGGGAACGCCTCGATGCGCTTGCCCGCAAGGCGCACGCCGAACTTTTCGGCGATCTCCGAGACGGGGACCGCCTTGGCGTGGATGAGGCTCTTCACCTCCTCCATGCCCTGCGCGGTGAGGCTGTCGGGGTAGATCTCGAAGGGAGAGAGCGCAACCACGTTGACGTCCCCCTCATGGAGAGACTTCCCCTCGGCGTCGGTGCCGATGACCTTGCCGTCCTCGAAGTTCCACACCACCTTATAGAAGCTGGTGCCGCACGTCTCCGACCAGAGGGTGGCGCGGGAGATGACGCCGTCGAGGTCCACCTTCCCCTTGACCGCCCGCAAAATATTGGAGCACAGCCGCGCCGTCTTGATGTCCTCGTCGCTGTCCGAAAAGGCGCGGACGGCGAGCGAGGGGCGCACCTTCGCGAGGCGCGCGAGACGGGTGTCGAGGGTGGGCGCGACGTGGTTGAACGCCCTGCGCGACTGCCAATAGAACGCCGCGTCCTCCTCCTCGATCTCGCCGAGCGGGGAGAGGTCGCAGAATTGGTTGCCGCTCACGAAATTCATGTTGAGCTCCCAGCCCCGCTCGAGCTGGCGCCGCGCCTCCCGCCGCGCCGCAAAGTCCTCCTGCACCTCGCGGGCTATCTCCCGTCTGCGGCGCGCCTCCGCCTCCCGTTGCATCGTTTCCTTCATGATTGTTCCTCCTTGATCATCGCGATCAGTCTGTTTTTTTCCGCTTCGAGCTCCTCGTCCGAGAGCATGGAATAGTCCTTCTCTTCGAGGAGCATCTTCACCGCTTTGAGATCGGGCGGGATGTCCTTCTTCGTCTCCCGCCGCTTGACGAGCCTGAGCTCGCCGTCCTCCACGCCGTACTCTTCCGTCACTTCCTCTACGCTGTACCCGAGCGCGACCTTCAAGATCGCCTCCCGTACCCTGTCGTCCGTCATATTCCCCCCTACCATGTCCGCATCGCGCCGCTTAGACCTGTCCCCCGCCTCTTCCTCTATCCCCATACCATGTCCGCGTCAATGCCCCGTGAGTCGGCGGATCCGCCGCGCCTTGTCGCGCGCGATCTCGCTCGGCTTTTCTTCGGGGCGGGCGGGGCGGGGACGCGTCATCAGATAGTACCTGAGCTCGTCCATCGCATGGTCGTCCCGCTTGACGGGCGCCTCGCCGCTCCCCCAAAAGTATCCCTTGAACTCGCGGATCATGTTGGGACAGCTCGAAAAGATGTAGAGATCGGGCAGCCCGTTGTTGCGGTTGAGATAGCTCTTGACCTGCGCAATGCCGCTGAACACGTCCTTGTTGACGCGCGCGTCCGCGAGGATTCCCCTCTCATAGAAGAGCTCGGAGACGCTCTTCTGCGCCGCCAGCGTGCGGCTCTCCGCCGCGCTGTCGATGAGCGCCCGCACCCGCCCCTTCTCGTCCCGCTTCCAGCCGAGCTTCTCGCTCATCTCCAAGATGGCGCGGGCGTGAAAATCCACGTCCCGCCCCGCCGCATAGTGCTCGGCGACGACGTACACGTTCCCGTCGTAGTCCACCGCGTACCAATGCGCGGAGAGCGGGTTTTTGAGCCCGGGGTCGATGGAGACGGTGTCCTGCCACGCGGGGGGAACGGGGAAGGGCGGGATGACGTGGACGCTCTCGTCGAATTCGGGATAGACGAGCCCCTCCCGCGTGCAGAACTTCCCGTAGCGGCGGGATTGGAGCGTCGTCTCGTCGAGGGAGCGTTCGAGCGCCCCGATCTCCTGCTTGGAGAGGAAGGGATTGTCCGCCCACTCCATGAATTCGTACCAGATGTCGGGATCGTTTTTGGGGTTGAGGTAGATCTCCTCGTACACGAAGGTCAAGCCTTTCAGAGGCGTCATGGTGCCGAAGATGTCGCCGCGGCGGTCCATCACCCGCATGCGGCACTCCTCATAGATGTCCTTGGGCGGCTCCTCGTCGAACCAAACGAAGTCGAGCGAGCTCCCCTGAAAGCGCTCCCTGCCTTGGTCGCAGCTCTTGAACCCGATCACCGAGACGCCGCCGAAGGCGTTCTTCACGAGAATCTGGTCGATCACGCCCGTCTCGGGGCTGTCCTTCCTCCCGCTCGTCATCACGATGTCCGCGATCTGGTCGGGGCGGAGATAGGAGAGAATCTTCTTCTGCGCCACGTCGCGCTGGACCTGCGCCGTGAGCGACACCACCCAGCCGAACACGTTTTTCCTGTTCTTGCGGTAGGGATGCACGCCGCGGGCGATCCACACCGCCTCCACCGCGCCGCACTCCGTCTTGCCCGAGCGGTTGCCGCCGAACACCCAGCGGTTGCGCTTCTTGCAGCGG
>CANPXX010000052.1 GCA_947587085.1 uncultured Clostridia bacterium
GAGGAGCCGACGGAAGAAGAGCCGTCGGAAGAGCCTGCCGAAGAGCCGATCGAGGAGGCGGAAGTGGAGGAATTGTCCGCACAGGAACTTGACGACGTGCAGTCCTACGAAGAGGCGGAAAGGGACGAGGACGGCATCGAGGTCGTGGGCGTGATGTTCCGCCACCGCGGCAGAAAGGTGTATTGGTTCGACCCCGACGGAAGGACGTGGAAGAAGGGCGAGATCGCGCTCTACATAACGCCCGACGATTCTCCTCAGGAAGTCATCGTCATGGACAATGCGAAGATCTCGCCGAGCAAATTGCATCTTCCCTTAAAGCCCTTGCATAAGGCGACCATTCGTCCGCAGACGGAAAAGGAATGATCGGGACAATATGAAGGCGCATTGCGGGAATCTCGTAAGAGCCGCTATCGCGATACAGAGAAGGGGGCATCTTTGAAGATGCCCCTTTTACTGTTGAAAGGGTTTGGGAAACCGATCGCGCGGAGGCGGCAACAAAATCAAGCGCGAAAGGGAAGTTTCGGCGAAAATAAGGGGCACCGCTGACTTCTCTTGACAAGAAGCCAAAGATGTACTATCCTATAAAACACAGGGAAGGCGGCGCGGCCGAATAGGGGAAGGGCGTCGGGAGCGCGGGTTTTCTACACATAGCCCGAAGTGTTCGCTCCCAATACAAACGCGAGGCGGCTCTATCAAAAATTCGGATTCGAGACGAACTGTCTCTATCTATCCAAGAGGACGGAAACGGTATGATCTACATTACAGGCGATACGCACGGGCAGTACGATTTTGCGAAGCTGATCCGCTTCGCGGACGCGCACCCCGAGCTCACCAAGCGGGACTTCATGATCATCGCGGGGGATTTCGGCGGCGTATGGGATGCTAAAACATTGGAAGAGGATCTGCGCCCCTTTGAACGGTTGCCCTTCACCACGCTGTTCGTGGACGGCAATCATGAAAACTTCGATCTTCTCAATGCCTATCCCGTGGAAATCTGGAACGGAGGGAAGGTACATAAGATCCGCCCCGACATCATTCACCTCATGCGCGGGCAGGTATTCGGGATAGAGGGAAAGACCTTCTTCACCTTCGGCGGCGCGACCAGCATCGACAAGTATTTGCGCAGGGAGCATATCAGCTGGTGGGCGCAGGAGTTGCCCACCTATGAGGAACTTGACGAGGGCATCGCCAACCTCAAACGGTACAACAATGCGGTGGACTATATCGTCACGCATTCCTGCGATGAAAGGGCGCTGTGGTATCCGCCGCTCAGGACGAGGACATTTCAGACGGACGTCTATCCCGAGAATCACATGCTCTCCAATTTCGAGGACATCGTGACCTACAAGCATTGGTATTTCGGGCACTATCACATGGACGGCGATCTGAACGACAAAAAGACCGTATTGTATCGGTCGGTCGTCGCACTTCATCCTTAGAGCGGGGAAGTAGTCCGCGGGAGGGGCAACGGGTACGGCGCGGCGGGCGGTTTTTTCGGAAAATCCGAAAAATTTTTCCCAACCGCTTGTAATTTATCGCGCGGTATGGTACAATGCAGGGGAACAAATCCCGAGAGGGAAAAGCGAACATGGAGGAAACGATATGCAATATTCACGCGAAGTGGAAGAGATGATCTGCGTCGCGAAGGGTCCCAAGCACGACCCCGCGCCCATTCCCGAAGAGGGCAAATGGGTATGCGCCAAGCAGATCACCGACATCAGCGGGTTCACGCACGGCATCGGCTGGTGCGCGCCCCAGCAGGGCGCCTGCAAGCTGACGCTCAATGTGAAGGAGGGCGTCATACAGGAGGCGCTCATCGAGACCATCGGGTGCTCGGGCATGACGCATTCGGCGGCGATGGCGGCGGAGATCCTGCCCCACAAGACCATTCTCGAAGCGCTCAACACTGACCTCGTCTGCGACGCCATCAACACGGCGATGCGCGAGCTGTTCCTGCAGATCGTGTACGGGAGGACGCAGTCGGCGTTCTCGGACGACGGGCTCACCATCGGCGCGGGGCTCGAAGATCTCGGCAAGGGGCTCCGTTCGCAGGTCGGCACGATGTACGGCACCGCGAAGAAGGGCGTCCGCTATCTCGAGATGGCGGAGGGGTACGTCACCCGTCTCGCCCTCGACAAGGACAGCCAGGTGATCGGCTATGAGTTCGTATCTCTCGGCAAGATGACCGATTTCGTGAAGAAGGGGCTCTCTCCCAACGAGGCGTGGGAGAAGGCGCTCGGGCATTACGGCAGATTCGGCGAAGAACAGGGCGCGGTGAAATACATCGACCCCCGCAAGGAATAAGGAGGCGCGGTATGGCTTTGTTTGAAGGGTATGAAAGAAGAATCGACAAGATCAATAAGACGCTCAAAGAGTACGGCATCGGGTCCGTCGAGGAGTGCAGGGACATCTGCCTCGCGAAGGGCGTAGATTGCGATAAGCTCGTGCGCGGCACCCAGCCCATCTGCTTCGAGAACGCGGTATGGGCGTATACGGTGGGCGCGGCGATCGCCATCAAGAAAGGCTGCACCCGCGCCGCGGACGCGGCGGCGGCGATCGGCATCGGCTTGCAGTCGTTCTGCATCCCCGGCTCCGTCGCGGAGAACCGTCAGGTGGGGCTCGGACACGGCAACCTCGGCATGATGCTCCTCTCCGAGGAGACGGAGTGCTTCTGCTTCCTCGCGGGGCACGAGAGCTTCGCGGCGGCGGAGGGCGCCATCTCCATCGCGATGAACGCCAACAAGGTGCGCAAGAACCCGCTCCGCGTCATTTTGAACGGTCTCGGCAAGGACGCGGCGATGATCATCTCCCGCATCAACGGCTTCACCTACTGCGAGACGGTGTTCGATCCGTACACCGAGACGGTGAAGGTCACAAAGCGCGTCCCCTATTCGGACGGTCCCCGCGCGAAGGTCAACTGCTACGGTGCGGACAACGTCCCCGAGGGCGTCGCCATCATGAAGCTCGAGAAGGTGGGCGTCTCCATCACAGGCAACTCCACCAATCCCACGCGCTTCCAGCACCCCGTCGCGGGCACCTATAAGAAGTGGTGCGTGGAGAACGGCGTGAAGTACTTCTCCGTCGCTTCGGGCGGCGGCACGGGCAGAACGCTCCATCCCGACAACATGGCGGCGGGTCCCTCCTCGTACGGCATGACGGATACGATGGGCAGGATGCACTCCGACGCGCAGTTCGCGGGCTCCTCGTCCGTCCCCGCGCACGTCGAGATGATGGGGCTCATCGGCATGGGCAACAACCCCATGGTCGGCGCGACCGTCGCGGTCGCCGTCGCCGTGCAGGAAGGCATGAGCAAGTAACGAAAACCGAAAAAGACCGCCCTTCCGAAGGTTCGGAGGGGCGGTCTTTTAGTTGGAGGATCGGTATTCTTCGACGGTGCCGTTCGGCTGGGAGAACGCATAGAATTCTTCGTCCGTCATGTCTATAAAGTAGGTGCGGAGAATCCTGCATGCGCTCCCGTGCGTGACGAGGAGGACGTCCTCGCCGCGCGCCTCCAACTCGCCGAGGAGGGAATAGACGCGGGCGGCGACTTGCAGGTTGGACTCCCCGTTCGGGTATCTGCAAGCGAAGCTGTAACGGAACCGCCTGCCGTCGGGGCGCCCGACGCTCGTTCCCTCGAAGTCGCCGAACCGCCGTTCGGCGAGCCGCACGTCATATTCGACGGGCATCCTTCCGTCTGCGATCGCCTCCGCCGTCTCGCGCGCCCGCAGGAGGGGAGAGGAGATCACGCGGCGGAAGGGGAGAGTCCGCACGGCGGCGGCGAGCCGCGCCGCCTCCTCCCGCCCGCGCGGGGAGAGGGGGATATCGGTGCTCCCGCAATGGATCTTCTTTTCGCTGAATTCCGTACTGCAATGGCGGACGACGTAGATCTTCACCCTGTTACCTCGAAGCGGTCTCTCCATCCATCATAGCACGGCGCGCGGGAAAAAGCAAGAAAAAGCGGTACGTCTCTTCGGGAGGCGCGCCGCTTTTTGTTCGATGCGCCTTGGAACAGATGTCGGCGGGCGCATGCGGGGCGGAAAGACGCTCCTCTGCGGAGCGGGACATATGCGCCGCGGCGCACGTTCAGACGACCGCCCAGAGCACGAGGAGGGAGACGGCGAGGGTGGGAAGGGCGACGAACACGCCCATCTTCAAGAAGTCGGGGAAGCGGAGCCTGACGCCGTGCGCGTTGGCGATGGAGCTCCACATGATGCCCGCGAGCGCGCCGACGGGCGTAAAGAAGGCGCCGAGGTTGGACCCGACGATGGAGGCGTACACGGCGGGGAGGCAGGTCTCCCCCGTGCGGAGGATGGCGGCGAAGAGCACGCTCATGGGGATGTTGTTGATGAGGTTGGAGGCGAAAAAGGATGCCGCGCCGTAGGTGAACACGGGGTAGCCGTTGCGGAACAGATCGTAGAGGGCGGCGGTGGCGCCGTGCTCGGCGAGCCCCTCGATCAGGACGAACATGGAGAGCACGAAGGGCACGAGCGGATAGGGGATGCGCTTCACGGCGCCCCAAAGCGCCGCCGGGCGCTCCCTGCGGACGGCGCAGACGGCGAGGGAGGACAGAACGAGGCTCCCCGCGGCGCAGACGGCGACGAGCCACATCTCGATTCCGAGATAGGACCCGACGGCGAGCAGAACGGTGCACACGGCGAGGTGTGCGACGCCCACGGCGAGGAGGGGCTTGTCGTTGAGCGGGACGGGCTCGGGCGCGCCGCCGATGGGGGCGGCGAGCTTCTTGCGGTAGAGGAGAAAGAGCGCCGCGAAGGCGACCCCTCCCGCCGCGAGAGTGGGCAGGGCGCTCACTTTGAGATATTCGGGGAAGGTCACCCCGAACGCCGTGGCGAGATAGATGTTGGTGGGATTGCCGATGACGAGCATCATGCTCCACGTGTTGGCGGCGACGAACTCCGCCGCGAGATAGGGCATGGGGCTGATCTTGGCGTTCTTCGCAAAGTAGCAGATGAAGGGGGTGAAGGAGAGGATGATGACGTCGTTGGAGGTGAACACGGTGAGCACCGAGACGACGGCGTACAGCGAGACGAAGAGGCGCATCTGCCCGCGGTGCGCGTGCCGCAGGGCGGCGCTTGCCAAGAAGCGGAAGAAGCCGAGCTCGTCCAAAAAGACGGAGAGAAAGGTCATGGCGAGAAAGAGCGCCAGAATTTTGAGGGGGTTTACGGCGGTGTCCGCGACGAGCGCCTTCCCCACATCCGCGGCGTCCGCCCACCCTCCCGCAAGGAGCAGGACGGCAAAGAGGAGCGTCACCACCCAATAGGGGGCGAAGCGGAGCTTCCCGATCTTTACGGACGGGACGAAGAGCACGCAGACGATCATAAAGACGCATGCGGCGGCGCAGATGAGTACGGCGGGCAACACGGCGGGACCTCTCCTTTTTCTGTCCGCAGTATTGTAGCACCCGCCGCGGCAAAAGTCAACTCTTCGCGGCATGCGGAAAAAATTCGGAAAAACACAAAATCGTGCAAAAAAAGCGGGAAAAAGCCAAAAAAACGCAAAAAATCTTTGCGCAAACGTTTGACAAACGCCGAGCCGTATGGTATTATCAATACGCTGTGTCTATGGGCACTCTCTCTTTGCGTGCCAAAGATGCGTGTTGGGTTGAAGCGGGAAGTTGCTGAAAAATCGAGGAGAAAAGCCCCTCGGCAGGTAATTTCCGCGGACAATTGTGGGAGCGTGACTCCTGCGACGGACCGAGGCTTTTGCG
Organism: uncultured Clostridia bacterium; assembly: GCA_947587085.1. Taxonomy (GTDB): domain Bacteria; phylum Bacillota; class Clostridia; order Christensenellales; family Borkfalkiaceae; genus Gallimonas. The sequence continues at coordinate 5,726 of CANPXX010000052.1, forward strand.
TCAGAAACACCGCAAAACGAGTGTTTTTTTGATGGAGACGCCTCGACACGCACGGAAGCGTTGACGCAGAAAATTCAAGTTCGGAAAAAGGAGCAAGGAAATGGCAAGTCAGAAGATCAGAATCAAGCTGTCCGCGTACGACCACGAGCTCGTGGATCAGGCGGCGAGCCGCATCGTGGAGACCATGCAGAAGGGCGGAGCGAAGATCTCCGGTCCCATCCCGCTTCCCACGGAGAGGGAAGTCGTCACCATCCTGCGCAGCCCCCATAAAGATAAGGATTCGCGCGAGCAGTTCGAACTGCGCACCTACAAGCGCATCATCGACATCTATTCCCCCAACGCCAAGCTGTTGGACAGCATCCACCTGCCCGCGGGCGTAGACATCAAAGTGAAGTTGTAATACTGCCGTAGCGGTATTCGCAAATAAAAGAAGGAGTGAACTTTATCCATGAGTAAAGCAATCATCGGACGCAAAGTGGGGATGACCCAGCTCTTTGCGGAGGACGGGAAGATCATCCCCGTCACGGTCATCGAGGCGGGTCCCTGCCCCATCGTGCAGGTCAAGACCCCCGAGAGAGACGGGTACAGCGCCCTGAAGCTCGGCTTCATCGAGGCGAAGGAGAAGGCGCTCAACAAGCCCGATCTCGGTCAGTTCAAGAAGGCGGGCGTCAAGCCCTGCAAGGTTTTGAGAGAGGTCCGCGTGGAGAGCACCGAAGGGTACAAACCGGGCGACGAGCTCAAAGCGGACGTGTTCGCCGCGGGCGACCGCGTGGACGCGAGCGGCGTCACCAAGGGACACGGCTTCACGGGCGTCATCAAGAGATGGAACCAGCACCGCCTGAAAGAGACGCACGGCGTGGGCCCCGTGCACAGGGAGCCCGGCTCCATGGGCGCGAACAGCACGCCCTCCCGCGTATTCAAGCACAAGCACCTCGCGGGGCAGTACGGCGTCGAGAACGTCACCATCCAGAACCTCGAAGTGGTGCGGGTGGACGTCGCGAGGAACGCGATTCTCGTCAAGGGCGCCATCCCCGGTCCCAAGGGGAGCGTCGTTACGCTCAGAAGCAGCGTGAAGCATCAGGAAAGGAGCGTATAACATGGCAAACGTGAAAGTATACAACATGAAGGGCGAAGAGGTCGGCACCTGCGACCTCAACGACAGCGTGTTCGGCGCGGACTACAACGAGCCCCTCATCCATCAGGCGGTCGTCACCTATCTCGCCAACCAGAGGCAGGGGACAAAGAGCACTCTCACCCGCACCGAGGTGCGCGGCGGCGGCGTGAAGCCGTGGAGACAGAAGGGCACGGGCAGAGCGCGTCAGGGCTCCATCCGCGCGCCCCAGTGGACGAAGGGCGGCGTCGTGTTCGCGCCCAAGCCGCGGGACTTCTCCAAGAAGATGAATACGTCGGCGCGCCGCGGCGCGCTCGTCTCGGCGCTCTCCAAGAAGGTGGCGGACGGCGAGCTCATCGTCGTGGACGAGCTCAAAGTGACCGCGCCCAAGACGAAGGAGATGGAGGCGTTCCGCAAGGCGCTCCGCCTCGACAAGCGCACGGTGGTGGTGATGGACGAACAGAATGCCGACGTCGTGCTCGCGGCGCGCAACCTTCCTACCCTCTCCACCCTCTCCGTGGACGAGATCAACACCTACGAGATCGTATCCAACGCCGTCGTCGTGCTCACGAAGGGCAGCGTGAAAAAATTAGAGGAGGCGTATTGCTGATGTTGCCCGAAGACGTCATTTTGAAGCCCGTCCTCACCGAGAAGGCGACAGACGGCATTGCAGACAAGAGATACACCTTCGTCGTTGCCAAGACGGCGAACAAGACGCAGATAAAGATCGCGGTCGAGGCGATGTTCAATGTGCGCGTGAAGCAGGTGAACACCGTCAACCGTCCCGGCAAGCTCAAGAGAATGGGCAGGAACGAGGGTTATACGCCCGCCACCAAGAAGGCGATCGTTACGCTCACGCAGGACAGCAAGGCGATCGAATTCTTCAGCGCGTTGCAGTAATCGGAGGAAAGAGACATGGCAGTCAAGAGATACAAACCCACTTCTCCCGCGCACCGTCTGATGACGGTCCACGCCTACGAGGAGCTCTCCAAGGCAGAGCCCGAGCGGGCGCTCATGGAGGACCAGAGAAAATCGGGCGGCAGAAACAATGCGGGGCGCATCACCGTTCGCCACATCGGCGGCGGCAACAAGAGAAAGTATCGCATCATCGACTACAAGCGCAATAAGGACGGCGTCCCCGCGACGGTGAAGAGCATCCAATACGATCCCAACCGCAGCGCCAATATCGCCCTCCTCGTGTACGCAGACGGCGAAAAGCGCTATATCCTCGCGCCCGTCGGCCTCAACGTCGGGGACAAGGTGCAGAGCGGCGCCGGCGCCGATATCAAGGTGGGCAATGCGCTCGCCCTTGCGGATATCCCCGTCGGTACCATCGTGCACAACCTCGAAATGAAGCCCGGCAGGGGCGGACAGATCGCGCGTGCCGCGGGCATCTCGGCGCAGATCATGGCGAAAGAGGGCGCGTACGCGACCATCAGAATGCCCTCGGGCGAGATGCGGCTCATCCCCATCGGCTGTAAGGCCACCATCGGGCA
>CANPXX010000053.1 GCA_947587085.1 uncultured Clostridia bacterium
GGCTACTTCGCGGCGTTGCCGCTACTTCGCGCTTCGCGCTCGTGCCGCCCTTTGGCAAATAGAACGTGCGGGCGGGGTGTGCGCCGCCCCGCGCGGGGCTTCTATTGTAGAACACGCGCAAAGCGTTTCCCTATTGTCATGCCGCCCGACGTTCTCTAATGTCATGCCGAGCGTAGTCGAGGCATCTCTACCTTATTAAAATGCGGTGGAGATGTTTCGACTTCGGCTTCGCCTCCGCTCAACATGACAGAATAGAAGCGGCTTCGTCTCGGCTACTTCGCGGCGTTGCCGCTACTTCGCGCTTCGCGCTCGTGCCGCCCTTTGGCAAATAGAACGTGCGGGCGGGGCAGGACAGAAGAATAGCGTTTCAAACAGCTGTCATCTTTGATAGATGCTGTTCCCCTCGGAGTCGATCGCCACGACGAGGGGCATTTCCTCCATTTCGAAGCGGTAGACCGCCTCGCTGAGCAGGTCGGGGAAGGCGACGAGTTCGCTCCGCTTGACGGCGTTTCCATAGATCGCGCCCGCGCCGCCGATCGCCGCGAAGTAGACGGCGCCGTTTCTCACGATCGCCATCCGCGTCTCCTCGCTCATCTCGCCCTTGCCGATCATCCCGCCGAGCCCGAGACCGAGAAGGCGGGGGGCGAAGGCGTTCATGCGCGCGGAGGTGGTGGGACCGCAACTCCCGCAAGCCTTTCCCGCGGGCGCGGGACAGGGACCCGCATAGTAGATGAAGGCGTCCCGCAGGGGGAAGGGGAGGGGTTCGCCGCGGTCGATCAGGTCGAAGATGCGCTTGTGTGCGCAGTCCCGTGCGGTGTACACTGTCCCCGAGAGGAGCACGGTATCGCCCGCGCGGAGGGCGCGCCGTTCGCGTTCGGAGAGGGGGAGGGCGAGCCGTTTCATGCGAGCGCCTCCCTTTCGCACCGCACGCAGTGGCATTGCAGATTGACGGCGACGGGCAGACCCGCGATGTGGGTGGGGGCGACCTCGCAGGCGACGGAGAGCGCCGTCACCTTGCCGCCGAATCCCTGTGCGCCGATGCCGAGCGCGTTGACGCGTTCGAGCGCCTCCCGCTCGATGGAGGCGACGTCCTCCCGCGGATGGACGGAACCCACCTCGCGCAGGAGCGCTTTCTTGGCGAGGAGGGCGCAACCGTCGAAGGAGCCGCCAATGCCGACGCCCACCACGACGGGGGGACAGGGGCGGGACCCCGCGAGCTGCACCGTCCGGACGATGGCGCCGAGGATTCCCTCGCGCCCCTCCGCGGGGGTAAGCATGAAGAGGCGGCTCATGTTCTCGCTCCCGAAGCCCTTCGGGAGGAAGGTGACGCGCACCGTCTCTCCCGCGACAAGCTCCACATGGAGATGGGCGGGGGTGTTGTCGCCCGTGTTGGCGCGGGTGAGCGGGTCGCAGACGCTCTTTCGGAAGTCCCGATACGCCCGCCGCACGCCGTTGTCCACCGCTTCGCGCAGGGGAGCGCCCGTGAGGCGGACGTCCTGCCCGAGTTCGAGAAAGACGCAGCTCATCCCCGTGTCCTGACAGACGGGCATCTGCTCGCGCAGGGCGACCGCTTGGTTTTCGAGGACGGTCTGTAAGGCGAAGCGCGCCGCGCCCGTCTCCCGTGAAGCCGCTTCGCGGAGGGCGGAAGAGCAGGCATCCGTGAGCCGAAGGCAAGCCTTCCGCGCGAGGCGGCAGACGCATTCGGAGATCTCTTGGGTGGAGAGGGTGCGCATGATTCTATTATAGAAGAAATTTTAGAAATTGCAAGACTTTTGATTGGATTTTCACAAAAATCCTGCTATAATGATGGCGTATGGAAAGAACGGGCTTCGCGCCCCTTCTCAAAGAAGCGGGCGTGTGCTATTCGCTATTCGCCGCGCTCAACGTCCTCGTGTCGCTCGTCGTGCTCCTCGCGGTGCGGGCGGCGCTCGGCGAAGGGTATGCGACGAACAACCTCTATCTCTACCTCGGCTATCTCGTCGTGCAGGTCTGCATGGCGGCGTCCGCGGCGGTGTTCTTCCGCAGGAGCAAGCTCCCGCCGCGTGCGGTGTATTCCCGCTGCAAGAGCCGCTATCTGCTCCTCGCGCCCGTTCTCGCCTTCGGGCTCTTCAGCTTTTCGGAGTTGAACGGATTCTTTTTGCAACTGCTCGGGAAGATGGGCTACACGGCGCCCGTCTCTCCCTTCCCCGAGCTCTCGGGCTGGTACCTCCTGCCCGCCATCCTCATCATCGCCCTCCTTCCCGCCTTCTTCGAGGAGACGGTGTTCCGCGGCGTGCTCGTCAGGAGCATGCGGGAGAGCGGCTGGGGGGACGCGGCGACCGTGCTCCTCTCGGGCACGCTCTTCATGCTCTACCACGGCAACCCCGCGCAGACGCTCTACCAGTTCATCTGCGGCGCCTGCTACGGGCTTCTCGCCGTGCGGAGCGGGAGCGTCTTTCCCTCCATGATCGCGCACTTCTCCAACAATGCCGTCATCCTCGCGTTGATGGCGGCGGGGATGGAGGAGATTCCCTCGCCCGCGAAACTGCCGCTCTACCTCACGGCGGGCGTCTGCCTCGCGGGGGTGCTCGTCTATCTGCTCTTCTTCGACCGCAGAGACGTACGCAAGGGGGGCGCGAAGGGAGGCGCCGTATTCTTCGCGGCGGCGGCTGTCGGAATTGTCGTCTGCGGCGTACAGTGGCTCACCCTGCTCGCGGAGGGATTTCTCGCATGATGCGCGTGACGGTCGTTTGCGTCGGCAAACTCAAAGAGCGGTTCTGGCGGGAGGCGTGCGCGGAGTACCAAAAGCGGCTCGGGCGGTTCTGCAAACTCGAAATGAGGGAGCTCCCCGAGCGGGCGACGCCCGCCGACGAAGCGGAGGAGATCCTCCGCGCCGTCAAAGGGTATGTCGTCGCGCTCGCGGTGGAGGGGGAGGAGCGCTCCTCGGAGGAGCTCGCGGCGCGGCTGTGCGCCCTGCGGGACGAGGGGAGAGAGCTCACCCTCGTCATCGGCTCCTCGTGCGGGCTGGACGAGCGGGTGAAGGCGCGCGCCGACGAACGGCTCTCCTTTTCCCGCCTCACCTTTCCCCATCAGATGTTCCGCGCGGTCTTGCTCGAACAACTCTACCGCGCCTTCATGATCGGCGCGGGCGCCGAATATCACAAGTGAACGTTCCCGATGGACGGCTCCCGTCATACGATGGGGTATGACGGTCTTTGAAGAGACGGAAGCCTTTTACGAATCCTATCGCGGCGTCAAGCGGACGATCGGGCGGAGCGCGGACGGGCGCCCGCTCCGCGCACTGTTTATCGGTTCCCCCGCGGGGGCGGTCGCGATCTCGCAGTACGCCATCCACGGGCGGGAATGGGTCACGGCGCTGTTGGCGCTCGAACACGTTCGCCGCGGCTTGCGGCGGGGCGGCGCATGGATCGTCCCCCTCGCCGACCCGGACGGCGCCCTCCTCTCGGAGGTCGGGCTTTCGGGCGTGAGCGCGGAGCGGAGAGCGTTCCTCTCCCGCGTGAACGGCGGCGATGATTTCTCCCTTTGGAAGGCGAACGCGGAGGGAGTGGACCTCAACGTGAATTTTGATGCGCGCTGGGGCACGGGGGTGCAGAACGTGTTCGCCCCCGCGCCCGAGAACTATGTGGGCGACCGCCCGTTCTCCGCCCCCGAGACGCAGGCGCTCCGCGACTTTACGCGCGCGGTCTCGCCGCAGGTGACGGTGAGCTGGCATACGAAGGGCGGGGAGATCTATTGGGAGTTCCACCAGCCGCCCCTCCGCGCCCGCAGGGACAAACGGCTCGCCGCCCTGCTTTCGGAGAGCACGGGCTATCCGCTCCGCAAGATCTCGGGCTCTGCGGGCGGCTATAAAGATTGGTGCATCCAAGCGCTCCGCATCCCCGCCTTCACGGTGGAGGCGGGACGGGCGGACGCGCCGCACCCCCTCGGGAGGGAGGAACTCGGCGACCTCCTTCTGCACGGGTTGGACGCACTCGCCGACCTCATGGACGGATTGGAAGATGGATGAAAGATTTATGCGCGAGGCGCTCAGGCTCGCGCGCAAGGCAAAGGAGAGGGGAGAGGTCCCCATCGGAGCGGTCGTCGTCTCGGACGGGAAGATCGTCGGGCGGGGATACAACCGCCGCACCGAATTGCAACTTGCCACGGCGCATGCGGAGATGCGCGCCATCGACCGCGCGTGCAGAAAGCTCGGGTCGTGGCGGCTGGAACATGCGGAGATCTATGTCACGCTCGAACCCTGTCCCATGTGCATGGGCGCCATTCTGAACGCCCGCATCGACCGCGTCTTTTTCGGCGCGTACGAACAGAAGGGGCGCAGTCTCACGAAGGAGCTCGCGGGGGCGAATCTCCTCAACCACCGCACCGAGGTGGTGGGCGGCGTGCTCGAAGCGGAATGCTCGGCGCTCATCACCGAGTTTTTCTCCGAGATGCGCGCACGCACCCGAAAGGAGACGGAAAAAACGGACGAATGATTCGTTTTCGCCCGTTTTCATAGTACTATGTCACGCATAATATAGCAAAAATCGCCCATTTCGGGCGATTTTTTCTTAGATGAGCGTTTCGTATTCCGCATAGAGGGAGTCGCTCTCCCGCTCCAATTCGGCGAGCAGTTCGGTGATTCTGCGCACGCGGAGGTAGTCTGCGGCGCAGCGGACGAGCTCGCCGTTGAGCGCGGTTTGTTCCGCTTCGACCGCTTCGAGACGGCTCTCTATGTCGCGGATGCGCGCCGCCTTTTTCACCTGCTGCGCCCGCTCCTCCTTGGTGCGGTGCGAGTCTCCCGCGGGCTTTTGGACGGGCGGTCTCTCCGCCGTCTGCTCTTTGTCGCGGCGGGCGAGGTATTCCGCATAGCCGCCCTCGAAGGGGGTGAGCGTCCCGTTTTCGAGGAGGACGATCTCGTCGGCGACCGCCTCGATGAACCGCCTGTCGTGCGAGACGAAGAGGAGGGTGCCGTCGTAGGCGCGAAGCGCCTCTTCAAGCGCCTCGCGGGCGGGTAGGTCGAGGTGGTTGGTGGGCTCGTCGAGGAGCATGAAGTTGGCGCGCTTCGCTTCGAGCACGGCGATGGCGAGCTTGGCGCGCATGCCGCCCGAGAGTTCGCTGACGCGCTTCTCGGCGTCCTCGGCGCCCAACGTCGCCCGCGCGAGCACGGCGCGCACCTCCGTCTGCGTGAGGCGGGGAGAGGCGCTCCAAAGGACGTCGAGCGCCCGCGCTTCGGGGTCGAGGTCGGCGTTCTCCTGATCGTAATACGCCGTCCGCACGAACTGCCCGAGCCGCACGCGCGGATCGCCGGAGAGCAAAAATTTTAAGAGAGTGCTCTTGCCCGTCCCGTTGTCGCCGAGAAGGGCGCATTTTTTGCCGCGGGAAAGAGAAAAGCGCGCGTTGCGAAGAAGGGGATTTCCTCCCGCGCAGAGGTCGAAAGAATCCGTTTGGATCACCCGCTCGTAGGGGAGGACGTCCGTCTCGAAGCGGAAGCGGGGCGGCGCGGCGGGCGGGAGGGGACGCTCCATGCGCTCCATGCGCTCCAGCCTGTTCACGCGGGAGAGGGCGCTTTTCGCCGTCGTCGCGCGGACGATGTTCCTGTCCACATAGTCCTGCAAGCGGGCGATCTCTTCGCACTGCCGCTCGTAGGCGCGCATCTCCTCCTTGAAGCGCTCCGCCTTGCGCTCCTTGTAGCGCGAGTAGTTCCCCTTGAACGAGGAGAGCTTCCCCCGCTCCAGCTCCAGCGTGCGGGAGGTGAGGCGGTCGAGGAAATATCGGTCGTGCGAGACGACGAGAATCGCCCCGCGGTAGCCCGAGAGATATTCCTCCAACCAAAAGAGAGTCTTCAAGTCGAGGTGGTTGGTGGGCTCGTCGAGGATGAGCAGTTCCGGCGCTTCGAGGAGGAGGCGGCACAGTTTGAGCTTGGTCTTTTCGCCGCCGCTCATGGTGGAGACGGTGCGCTCCGTCCGATCGCCGAAGCCCATGCCGCCGAGCACGGTGCGGATGCGCACGTCGAAGTGGTAGCTGTCGCGCGCGGCGATGCGCTTGGTGAGGCTCTCGATGCGCGCCGAGAGGACGGGAAAATCTTGCTGTCGGGCGCGGGAGAGGGCGAGCTCGGTCTCGCGGAGCTTTTCGATGAGCTCCACGTCCTCGCGGAACACTTCGCGCATCGTTTCATACACGGTGCCGCTTCCCTCCAAGCCGCCCGTCTGGGCAAGGTAGCCCGCTTTGAGCCCGTTCTTCCGCACGATGGTCCCGCCGTCGGGCGCGAGTTCGCCGCACAGGAGGCGCAGGACGGTGGTCTTTCCCTCCCCGTTTGCCCCCACGAAGCCCACGCGTTCCCCCTCGTGGATGGCAAAGGAGGCGTTCTCGAGAACGGGAACGCCGTCGTAGCCGAAGGTCACGTTTTCCATGGAAAGAAGCATAGATGCCTCCCGACGGGGGTACACTGCGGATATGAAACGGGATCGCCGTCTCCTCGCCATACGGCTCTTGGAGGAACGTTTGAAGAGCGCGTCGCCCGCCGACGCGGGCAAGCTCGCCAAAGAGCTCGTGCGGTTGAAGGACGACTATTTCAACGGCTGATCGTCCCAATCCGGGATGAATGAGGTGTCGGCGCTCTCCTTGTCCTGTGTGTAGAGGGGGGAGAAGCCGAGTGCGAGCGCGGCGTTCTTCACCCGCGCGTATTCGCGCGCCGTGAGGCGGCGGTTTAGCTCGGGGAACACTTGGATCTCGCCCATCGGCGTATATTGCCGCAGGAGGGAGAGAGGGGCGTCCGCGGGCAGGACTTCGCGCAAATATTCGAGCACGCGCAGGCTGTCCGAGGTGCGCGAGGGGAGCGGCATGTGCCGCACGAGCACGCCCGACAGCAGCTTTCCCTCCTCCCACACGAGGGGCTTTTTCGCCATGAAGGCGATCGCCTCGCGCGCGACGTCGAAGTAGTCGGCGCGCCCCGTATAGCGTGCGGAGAGCGCGGGGGAGAAAAATTTGAGATCGGGCAGATAGACGTCGAGATAGGGGTCGAGAGAACGGAGGGCGGATACGGAGACGTATCCGCTCGAATTATAGACGACCGTCCGCGGGCGGTAGAGGGAGAGCGCCTCGCCGATGAAGTCGGTCACATGGTCGGGCGTGACGAGGTTGATGTTGTCGGCACCCCGCTCCTCCAAAGAACGGAAGAGATCGGCGAGCTCCCGCGGGGAGATCTCCTTCCCCCTCCGCGCGCGGGAGAGGTCGAAATTCTGGCAGAACACGCAGCGGAGATTGCATCCGCAGAAGAACACCGTCCCGCTCCCGTTGCGGTAGGAGATGGGGGGTTCCTCATAGGGATGGAGATAGGCTTTCGCGACCGAGAGCCCTCTCACCCCGCACGCGCCCGCCCGAATGGTCCTGTCCGCCCCGCACTTTACGGGGCACGCCCTGCACTGCATACGGAAAGTATAGCACGTCCGCGCCGCAAATGCAACCGTTTTCCCCCGTTGTCCGCGCTCCAAAGGGGCGCCGTCCCTTCTTTTCGGATTCCGATCGCCGTAATCGGTTGACAATCTTCCCGACTTCCTTTATAATGGTTCAGACACGAGAGGAAAAGGACTATGAGAAGATTTTTTACGAGTGAAAGCGTCACGGAGGGTCATCCCGACAAGGTATGCGACAGAATCTCCGACGGCATTTTGGACGAGCTGTTGAAGCAGGATCCCAAGGCGCGGGCGGCGGTGGAGTGCTGTGCCGCGTACAACACGCTCTTCATCACGGGCGAAGTGACGGCGAACGCCACGGTGGACTATGAGGCGGTGGCGCGCCGCGTCATCGGCGAGATCGGCTACCGCGACGGCTCCTTCGCGCACGAGCTGTGCCACGTCATCGAACTCATCCACGGGCAATCCGCCGACATTGCGTTGGGGGTGAACGCCTCGGTGGAGCGCAGGGCGGGCGGCGACGAGCTGGACGAGCTGGGCGCGGGCGATCAGGGCATGATGTTCGGCTATGCCTGCCGCGAGACGGAGGAACTCATGCCGCTTCCCATCGTTCTCGCGCACAAACTTTCCAAGCGCCTCGCCGACGTTCGCAAAAATCAAATCGTCGACTATCTCCGTCCCGACGGAAAGACGCAAGTCACCGTGGAATACGACGGAAAGACCCCCGTCCGCGTCGATACCGTCGTCATCTCCGCCCAGCACAACACCAAAGTCACCCACGAGCAAATTGAGCGCGACATGAAGGAACTCGTCGTAAAGGCGGTCATTCCGCCCGAACTTCTCGATGAGAACACCAAATATTTCATCAATCCCACGGGCAGGTTCGAGATCGGCGGGCCCGAGGGCGATACGGGGCTCACGGGCAGGAAGAT
>CANPXX010000054.1 GCA_947587085.1 uncultured Clostridia bacterium
GACGAACTCATCGGTCACGCCCGCCGCATAGGAGGCTTCGAGCGCCGCGACGGGGTCCTCCGCATGGACGCCCGTGCCGAGGGTGAGCATATCGTAGCTCTTCTCTTCGCGGTCCCAATTGTTGTCGCGGTCCATGGAGTAGTATCTCCCCGAGAGGGAGGCGATCTTGCCGTAGCCGAGCGCTTTCATCTCGGCGAGGAGCTCTTTCACATAGTGCACGCCCGAGGTGGGGGAGACGTCGCGCCCGTCCATGAAGCCGTGTACATAGGTCTCGGGCACGCCGCGGTCCTTCGCCATGCGGAGCAGGGCGAAGAGGTGGGTGATGTGGCTGTGCACGCCGCCGTCGGAGAGCAGTCCCCAGAGGTGGAGCTTCTTATGATGGTCGCGCGCGCTGTCCATCGCCTTGATGAGGGCGGGATTGCGGAAGAAGTCGCCGTCCTCGATGGCTTTGGTGATCTTGGTGAGGTCCTGATAGACGATGCGCCCCGCGCCCATGTTGAGGTGCCCCACTTCGGAGTTGCCCATCTGCCCGTCGGGGAGCCCGACGGACAGCCCGCTCGCGCCGAGCGTGGCGGAGGGGTATTCCTTCCGCAGGGCGTTCACGTTCTTACTGCCGTCCATATAGATGGCGTTGCCGTTGTGCTCGGGGTTCAACCCGTAGCCGTCCATGATGATGATCGCATAAGGTGTTTTCATAGCCGGTACCTTCCGATGAATTTCGAAGCCATTATACACCATAGCCGATTTTTTTTCAAGCATTGCAAAAATATTTTACCGAAAACTTGCAAATTTTCCATAGATATGGTAGAATAAACTTGCGTCACAATTCAATACTGCTAATGGTAAGATACAACGGCATCGGTGTATCCTTTTTCCGCTATTAGCAGGGAATTGTGACGCAGACAATACGGGATACTCAATGCGGGCGCCCGAGATTGTCGGGCGTCCTTATTTTTTGTCCCGCAAATCAATTTACGGAGGAGTTGTCATGCACAAATGCCCTAAGTGCGGGACGGAGTACGAAGGAAATTTCTGTCCCGAATGCGGAGAGAAGTACATCGAGGCAAAGACGTGCCCGAAGTGCGGCGCGGCGCTCGCGGGGAACGTAAAGTTTTGCCCCGAATGCGGCTATTCGTTTTATGAGAAGCCCGCCGCCGTACCTGCACCGACCGCCACACCGGCGCCCGCCGCCACACCTGCGCCCGCCGCCACACCGACTGCGACAGCGAAGCCGACCGCCGCGCCGACCGCGACGGCGAAGCCGACCGCCGCACCGACCGCGACGGCGAAGCCGAAACAGCCCGCGTTGCCGCCGCTTTCGTCGGGGACGAAAAAGCTCTATGCGTTCGTTTCCGCCCTGCCCATGGTACTCTTCGGGTTGCTCTCCGTCCTCTTTTTCCTCTTCTTCCTCGCGCCCGTTGCGGTGATGCCGGGCGGCAAACTGTTCGGCGAGACGATTCCGAGCGAGAGCTACGGCAACGTCTACCAGATCTCCAATTACGAGGGCTTGTCGTTTACGGGCTCCATGACGATGCTCATCGTCATCGCCTCTATCTCGCTCTTTTTCGCAGTCCTTGTCTGCCTTCTTTCGCTCTCTTCGAAGGGACGCTACAAGCGCGTCGCGCCGATGGGCAAGACGATGTTCTTGCGCAGTCTGTTGACGGGCATCGGCTACGTGCTCTTCTTTGTCCTCTTCCTCGTCTCCTGTATCTTGCTCGGACAGATCTCGGGCGAGGACGACGGCATGGGGGTCATGAAGGCGGGCGCGGCGCCCACGCTCACCCTCGTATTTTCGCTCATCGCCTGTATCGTCGCCCTCGTGTGCGCCATCGCGGGCAGGTATCTGCGGCGCGCCCATCCCGCCCTCCTCGCGGTGCAGGAGAAGAAGATCGCGGCGGCAAAGCCGAGCGCATTCGAAACATGGCTGAAAGGGCACAAGGCGTTTGCGGTCATCTGTTGCGTGGTCCTCATCGTTGTCCTCGTGGTGAGCATTGCCGTGCCCGTCGGAATCGCCAACCGCCACAACGGAACATACTTTTCCTACAACGGCGCAACCGAAACCTACAACAAGACGTCCTATTACAAGTTCAATGGCAGCAGTTGGAAGGATGAGAATGGCAACAAGGGCAAGCTCTCGTTCAAAGGCGACAAAGTGACGCTCACCTACGACCCTACGGGCGGCATGGATAAGACGGGCGCATTCAATACCCAAACAGAGGGAACGCTCTCGGGCGGCGTTTTGACGATCGGCGGAGCCGTCTACGCCAAGGCAGGACATAAGCACGCGTTCGGCAAATGGGAATTCAATGATGCGGGAAATTGTGTGCAAAAAGGGACGGAAAAGCAGGTTTGCGCTTGCGGAAGAATCAATCTGCGAGAAACGACCTTGGGAGAGCATACTTGGGAAAATATCAACAAGGAGGCAACTTGTACGGACGCCGAACAGCACGGAACTCGCTGTTCGGTTTGCGGAGAAGAAGGTGCCAATATAACTTATGGGGCGGATGCGCTTCATGTTAGGTATTCCCTATCTAACGATAAAAATAGCTATGCGGTCTCTTCCATTTCCGGATGTCAACATAGCGAGATCATCCTTCCCAAAACATATAAAGGGCTCCCTGTGACCTCGATTGGGGGGGAGGCATTTAGGAGCTGTACTTCTCTTACGAGCATTGAGATTCCCGACAGCGTGACATCGATCGGGTTCGGTGCGTTCTCGGGTCGTACCTCTCTCACGAGCGTGACGATTGGAAACGGCGTGACCTCGATTGGGCAGGAGGCGTTCACGGGTTGCGACTCTCTCACGAGCGTGACGATTGGAAACAGCGTGACCTCGATAGAGAAGTATGCGTTCTCGGATTGCGCCTCTCTCACGAGCATAGAAATTCCCGACAGCGTGACCTCGATCGGAGAGGATGCGTTCAACGGTTGCTCCTCTCTCACGAGCGTGACGATCGGAAACGGCGTGACCTCGATTAGGAATTATGCATTCTATTATTGCCGCTCCCTCACGAGCGTGACGTTTGCCGAAACGGAGGGCTGGTTTGTTTCTTGGGGTGACAACGCGACGAGCGGGACCAATCTTTTAAGTGCAGACTTGCAAGACCCCGCCACCGCCGCAAACTATTTGAAGAATAAGTACTATGATTATTATTGGAAGCGGAAGTAGGAGGGGGGATTCGAAAAGTTTCGCGAAATTGTTAGTTTCGCGAAATTCTTCATCGAACAGACACGCGCGGTGCATTCGCACCGCGCGTGTTCTTATAATGCGGGCAAAGAATTTCGCGATGGAAATGGGGTTCCCAATTTGTCATGTTGCCCCGCCCGCACGTTCTCCCAAATGTCATTTCGACCGAAGCGTAAGCGGAGTGGAGAAATCTCTACCGCTTTATAATAATGTAGAGATGTTTCGACTCGAGCGCCCGCGTCCAATGGACGCGGGCGCTCGGCTCAACATGACAATAAGGAGCGGCTTCGCCTCCGCTACTTCGCCTACGGCTTGTGCCGCGCTTAGAAGAACAAAAGAATGCGCGCGCGGGGCAAAATGACAATTGGGAGAAATGTTTCGGTAAATGGAACGTGAACGTGCGCGCGGTCGAAATGACATTGGAGAGCATGCGCGCCATGACATAAGGCGACAAAGGGAGAAAAGGGGGGAAAGGCGGCAAAGGGGGAGAGTGGTGAAAAGGCGGCAAAGGGGGGAAAGGGGGGAAAGGTGGCAAAGAGGGAGAGTGGTGAAAAGGCGGCAAAGGGGGGAAAGGGTGAAAAGGTGGCGAAGCGGGAGAGTGGCGAAAGCGTGATGAAAAGTGCTTGACAAAATTTCACAAAAAAGGTTGAATCTGCTTGACAACGGGCGGGCGTCGGCGGTATAATTTGGGAAACTTTTTTGGGAGGCAAATATGAAAAAGACAAAGACAGCGCTTTTGGCGTTCCTTGCGCTCGTGGTCTGCCTGGCGGGCATCCTCTGCTTCGCGGCGTGCGGCGGCAAGGAGGGGACGTACAAGTTCTACTCGATGACGGTCACCACCCTCACGGGCAGCAAGCAGGAGTACAAGGCGGGCGACACCTATGAGATTCCCCTGCTCGGCTCCTTCAAGCTCGACAAGGATTCCTACACCATCGAACTCAAAAAGGACGGCACCGTGGCGGTCTCTTCCAAGTTCGGCGAGGAGTCCGTTCAGACGGGCACGTGGAAGGCGGACGAGGAGGATTCGGGCAAGATCGAGATGACGATCGGGGGCGTCAAGACGACGGCGAAGTGCGACGGTTCTTCCCTCGTCTTTACGTCGATGGGCTCCGAATACACCCTCAAAAAGTAAAGACCGCCCGCGATGGGCGGGCAGGTGTTCGGAAAAAAGGGCGCCCCGTGCCAAGGCACGGGGCGCTTTTCCTGTTTACGCTTTATCACTTGTCGAAGTTGACGACCTGCGCGAAGTCGAGTTTGAGGCTGGCGCCGCCGATGAGACCGCCGTCGATCTCGGGCTGTGCCATCAGTCCCTTGGCGTTCTTGGCGTTCATGGAGCCGCCGTATTGGATGCGCACCTTCTGCGCGCAGACGGGGCAGAACGTCTCCGCGAGCTTCTTGCGGATGTAGCCGATCGTCTCGTTCGCCTGTTCGTCGGTGGCGGTGCGGCCCGTCCCGATCGCCCACACGGGCTCATAGGCGATGACGAGTTTTGTAAGATCTTCGATTCCCTTGAAGCCCTCTTCGATCTGGCGGTCGAGCACCTTCTCGGTGAGCCCGCCCTCGCGCTCTTCGAGGGTCTCCCCGATGCACACGATGGGGGTGAGCCCCGCCGCGAGCGCCGCCAGCGTGCGCTTGTTGACCGTCTCGTCCGTCTCGCCGAAGTATTGTCTCCGTTCGCTGTGACCGATGATGACGTACTCCACGCCGTATTCTTTGAGCATCTGCGCCGAGATCTCGCCCGTGTACGCTCCCTTTTCGGCGAAGTGCACGTTCTGCGCGCCGAGGCGGATGTTGCTTCCCTTCACCGCCTCCGCGACGGCGGGGATGTCGATGGCGGGAACGCACACGACGACGTCGCAGTTCGCGTCCTTCACGAGGGGTTTGAGCGCATTTACGAGCGCCACGCCCTCCGACGCGGTGTTGTTCATCTTCCAATTCCCTGCAATGATGGGTCTCCTCATAATCGATGGTATCCTCCCGATTCCTTAATATAGAATATAGCGCACCGCCCTTGCGGACGGAAAGGCGGGCGGACCGACGCCCGCCCGCGAATGAATGTCAGTTCTTCTCGTTGAGGCAGGCGATGCCGGGGAGCACCTTGCCTTCGAAGAGCTCGAGGGAGGCGCCGCCGCCCGTCGAGATGTGGGTGATCTTATCGGCATAGCCGAGCTGGGTGCAAGCCGCCGCGCTGTCGCCGCCGCCGACGATGGTCGTCGCGCCCTTGGCGTCGGCAAGCGCCTGTGCCACCGCGTTGGTGCCCGCCGCGAGCACGGGGTTCTCGAACACGCCCATGGGGCCGTTCCAGATGACCGTCTTTGCCGTCTTGACCTTCTCCGCATAGAGCGTGCGGGTCTTTTCGCCGATGTCCAATCCCATCTTGGTTGCGGGGATATTGTGCGAGCAGACCGTCTCCACCGCGATGGGCGCGTCGATGGGTTCGGGGAAGGCGTCCGCGACGACGGTGTCCACGGGGAGCAGGAGCTCCTTGCCCTGCGCCTTCGCCTTCTCGATCATCTCGCGGCAGTAGTCGAGCTTCTCGTCGTCCACGAGCGAGGTGCCGACCTCGTATCCCTGCGCTTTGAGGAAGGTATACGCCATGCCGCCGCCGATGATGAGGGTATCGCACTTTTCGAGCAGGTTGGAGATGACGTTGAGCTTATCCGCGACCTTCGCGCCGCCGAGGATGGCGACGAAGGGACGGACGGGGTGGTCGAGGCTGTCCGCCATGACGGTGAGCTCCTTCTCGATGAGGAAGCCGCACACCGCCGTCTTGACGAGCCCGTACTCCACGATCGCCGCCGTGGAGGCGTGCGAGCGGTGCGCCGTGCCGAACGCGTCGTTCACATAGATATCGCAGTACGAGGCGAGCTTCTTGCAGAATTCGAGGTCTTTCTTCTCCTCCTCCCAATGGAAGCGGAGGTTTTCGAGGAGCACGCATTCGCCCTCCTTGCACGCCGCGACCTTCGCCTGCGCGTCGGGACCGACGACGTCCTTCGCGAAGGTCACTTTGCCGCCGAGCAGTTCGTTGAGGCGGGCGGCGACGGGCGCGAGGGTGAGCTTCTTGGGCTCGTCTTTGAGCGCCTTCGCGACGACGGCTTCCGCCGTGGTCTCGCCCGCTTCCACCTTCTTCTTGTCCTTCTTGTTGAGCTTCACTTCATCGGAAAAGATGGAGTGGGGCTTGCCCATGTGCGAGCAGAGCACGATTTTCGCGCCGTGTTCCATGAGATAGCGGATGGTGGGCAGGGCGCCGAGGATGCGGTTCTCGTCGGTGATGACGCCGTCCTTCATGGGGACGTTGAAATCGCAGCGCACGAGGACGCGCTTGCCCTTCCAGTCTTTGACGTCTTTAACGGTCATTTTGTTCATAACGGGTTACACTCCTTGCCGATTTTTTTCTCCCATATGATAAATCTTTTTGCGGCGTTTGTCAATACTTTGCGTGCGAATTTTTGCCGCCGAAATTTGCGGCGCGCACGGCGGCGTTGCGCCGAAAAAGACGGAAACGCGCAAAAAAAGTGGACAAAGCCACGGAAATTCGTTTGACAAACTCTCCCGCATTTGGTAGAATAGCTGTTGCCGCGTAAAAAGGTATCTTTTCGCGTGCAAAAAAAATGCTCCCTCGGATCGTGAGATCTGTTGGATATTCCGAAATAAGAAAAGGAGGTAAAACGATGCCCACCATCAACCAGCTCATCAAGAAAGGCAGAGAGCGCGAGGCGTTCAAGTCCAAGAGCCCCATCCTCGACAGCTGCCCGCAGAAGCGCGGCGTGTGCCTTTCCGTGACGACGACTTCCCCCAAGAAGCCCAACTCGGCGCTCCGGAAGATCGCGAGAGTGAGATTGACGAACAAGCAGGAAGGTACGGTGTACATTCCCGGCGAAGGTCACAATCTCCAGGAGCACAGCTCGGTGCTCATCCGCGGCGGAAGAGTCCAGGACCTGCCCGGCGTGCGGTACCATGTGGTCCGCGGCGCGCTCGATACGGCAGGCGTTGCGAAGCGCAAGCAAGCCCGCAGCAAGTACGGCGCAAAGCGCCCTAAGTAAAAGCGGAAGGCGCGGTTTCCCGCCGCGTCCGTCCGCGACCGTTCTCCTACTTCATTTCGGAATATTCAAGCCCGAGGAAAGTAGGCAGTATTCCCCTCGCGGGGGAGAAGATTCGCTACCGCGCCCGCGGCAAGCGATAGCTTATTGAAGGGCGGCTTCAAAGCCCTCGCGGCAGTCGCCGCACAACGATCATCAAAAGGAGGAACATATCATGCCCAGAAGAGGGAAAATTCCCAAGAGAGACGTCCTTCCCGATCCGCTTTACGGGAGCAAGGTCGTCACCAAGCTCATCAACCAGATCATGCTCGACGGCGAGAAGAGCGTTGCGCAGACCATCGTCTACGACGCCTTCAAGCTCATGGGCGAGAAGATGAACATGGACCCCATGGATATCTTCAAGCAGGCGCTCGCCAACATCACGCCCATGGTGGAGGTGAAGGCGCGCCGCGTCGGCGGTGCGAACTATCAGGTGCCCGTCGAGATCAGACCGGAGCGCCGCCAGACCCTCGCCATCCGCTGGCTCGTGCTCAACACGAGAAAGCGCAGCGAGCGCGAAATGTATAAGAAACTCGCGGCGGAGCTCATGGACGCATACAACAATGCGGGCGGCTCGGTCAAGAAGAAGGAAGACACGCACAGAATGGCGGAAGCGAACAAGGCGTTCGCGCATTTCCGCTTCTGACGAGGAACGGCAATGGCAAGAGAATACGATCTTTATCATACGAGAAATTTCGGCATCATGGCGCACATCGACGCCGGCAAGACCACGACGACCGAGCGCATCCTGTTCTATACGGGCAAGACGCACAAGAT
>CANPXX010000055.1 GCA_947587085.1 uncultured Clostridia bacterium
GTCCTCCGCCGTGCCGCAGGCGACGATCTCCCCGCCGTGCACGCCCGCCATGGGTCCCACGTCCACGAGGTAGTCCGCCGCGCGCATGGTGTCCTCGTCGTGCTCGACGACGATGAGGGTATTGCCGAGATCGCGCAGTCCCTTCAAGGAGGCGAGAAGCCGCTCGTTGTCGCGCTGGTGGAGCCCGATGGAGGGCTCGTCGAGGATGTAGAGCACGCCCGAGAGCGCGCTCCCGATCTGCGTGGCGAGGCGGATGCGCTGGCTCTCCCCGCCCGACAGCGTGGCGGCGCTCCGCGCGAGGGTGAGATAGTCGAGCCCCACGCCCACGAGGAAGTCGATGCGGCTCACGATCTCCCGCACGATGAGGTCGGCGACGGCGTGCCGTGCGGCGGTGAGCTCCAACCCCTTCAGGAAGGCGGGGAGGGCGCGCACGGGCATCTCGCACACCTCCATGATGTTCTTCCCGCCGACCGTGACGGCGAGCGCCTCCTTTTTGAGCCGCTTCCCGTGGCAGACGGGGCAGTCCGCGGTGCGCATATACCGCTCGATATCCCACTTCACGCCCACCGAGTTCGTCTGCTCGTAGCGGCGTTGCAGGTTGTTCACGAAGCCCTCCCATGCGCTCTTATAGGTGGAATGGAAGGTCTTGGTGTGATATTCGAGGTCGATCTTCTCCCCGCCGTTCCCGTACATCAGAAGGTCGAACACGTCCGCGGGAAGGTCCTTCACGGGCACGTCCATCGAGAAGCCGTACCGCTTGGAGAGTGCCGAAAGATAGGTCTGCGTGACGGCGGAGGAATCGAGGTTCCACCCGCTGATGCGGATGGCGCCCTCGCGGAGCGACTTGGTGCGGTCGGGGCAGATGAGGTCGGGATCCACCTTCTGGGTGAAGCCCAGCCCCGAGCAGGCGGGACAGGCGCCCCAGACCGTGTTGAAGGAGAACAGCCGCGGCTCGATCTCCTCCACCGAGACGCCGCAGTCGGGACAGGCATACCGCGAAGAATACAGCGTCTCTGTGCCGTCGCAGTCAACAACGACGAGCCCGTCCGCGAGCTTCAACGCCGTTTCGAGGGACTCCGTCAGCCGTTTCAGGATTCCCTCCCGCACGACGAGGCGGTCGATGACGACGGAGATGTTGTGGCGGATGTTCTTGTCGAGGACGATGTCCTCTTGCAGGTCGTACACGATGCCGTCCACCTTGACGCGGGCATACCCACTCTTGCGGTAGGCGGCGAGCTCCTTGCGGTACTCCCCCTTCTTCCCCCGCACGACGGGCGCGTTGACGAGCAGCTTGCTCCCTTCGGGGAGCTCCATCACGCGGTCGGCGATCTCATCCACCGTGCGGCGGGAGATCTCCCGCCCGCAGTTGGGGCAATGCGGCGTGCCCGCCCGCGCGAAGAGAAGGCGCAGATAGTCGTAGATCTCGGTGACCGTGCCCACCGTGGAGCGCGGGTTGTGCGAGGTCGTCTTTTGGTCGATGGAGATGGCGGGAGAGAGCCCGTCGATGGACTCGACGTTGGGCTTTTCCATCATGCCGAGGAATTGGCGGGCATAGGAGGAGAGACTCTCCATGTACCGCCGCTGTCCCTCCGCGAAGATGGTGTCGAAGGCGAGCGTGCTCTTGCCGCTGCCCGAGAGCCCCGTAAAGACGGTGAGACTGTTCCGCGGGATGCGGACGTCGATGTTTTTGAGGTTGTTTTCCTTTGCTCCCTTTACGTACAAATACTCTTTCATACCGATGCTTGTCCGATGATGCGGCGGACGGCGGCGTCGATCTGCCGCCAATTCGCCCCGCCGTACGCGACTTCGTGTGCCCGCGCGGCGTTGTGTCTGCCCACGGCGAGCACGGCGCGCACCCCGCGCGCCTGTGCGTCGAGACAGGCGGAGACGCTGTCGTCCACGAGGATGGAGACGCCGTGCTCCGCGCAGTATTTTCCCTTCTCGCCGAAGGGAATCTCCGCCGCGAGCCCGTCGTAGGGGATACGGCGCTTTTCCAGCCAATCGCGGGAGAGCTTCTCGGGGTTGCCGAACCACTCCTTGGTGCGCGCGGTGAGGATGAACACCTCGTGCCCCTCCGCCCGCCATGCGGCGAGCGTCTCCCGTGCGCCGCGGCGCGCCTCCGCGTCCGTGAAGGCGGTGATGCCCCCCTCGCGGATGAACTTCAACACGTCCTCTGTGCCCCAATCGTACACCTCGCAGAAGGCGTGCGACGAAGGGTCTTTGAGACGGAACGGAAGATGGTTGCGCTCGATGTAGGCGCCCGCCCGCCCGACGCGGTCCAAGATGTTGAGCGTGTCGTCGATGTCCACGGCGATTCTCATGGTCCCCTCCCTATTTGCGCATGCGCTTTTTCAGTTCGCCGATCGCCTCGCGGATCTCGATGGCGCGCTCGAAGTCGAGAGCGTTGGAGGCGATCCGCATCAGCGTTTTGAGCCTTTCGATCTCCGCGGGGATGTCCTTCGCGGCGATCTCCGACGTCCGCTTCGCCTTCCCCGTGATGGAGAGCGAGCTCTGCACTTCCTTGACGATGGTGCGCGGCACGATGCCGTGCGCCTCGTTGTATGCCTGTTGCTTGGCGCGGCGGCGGTCCGTCTCGCCGATGGCGCGCTCCATGCTGCCCGTCCTCTCGTCCGCGTACATGATCACCCGCCCCTCCGCGTTGCGCGCGGCGCGCCCGATGGTCTGGACGAGGGAGGTCTCGCTCCGCAGGAACCCCTCCTTGTCCGCGTCGAGGATGGCGACGAGCTTGACCTCGGGGAGGTCCAGCCCCTCGCGGAGCAGGTTGATGCCGCAGAGCACGTCGAATTCGCCGCTTCTGAGCCCGTTGATGATCTCGATGCGTTCGAGCGCGTCGATATCCGAGTGCATGTAGCGCACCTTGACGC
Source organism: uncultured Clostridia bacterium (assembly GCA_947587085.1). Classification (GTDB taxonomy): domain Bacteria; phylum Bacillota; class Clostridia; order Christensenellales; family Borkfalkiaceae; genus Gallimonas. Next base: position 2,886 of record CANPXX010000055.1, read on the forward strand.
CGTTCTCTTTGAGATAGTCGGTCAGATTTTCCGCCATGCGCTTGGTGAGCGTGGTGACGAGCACCCTGCCGCCGCCCGCGGCGACCCGCTTCGCCTCCGAGAGGAGGTCGTCGATCTGCCCCCGCGTGGGGCGCACCTCCACGGGCGGGTCCAAAAGCCCCGTGGGGCGGATGAGCTGTTCCACCACCTGCCCCGCCTCGCCGAGCTCATAGGGGGCGGGCGTCGCCGACACGCAGATGAGCTGGGGCACGCGCGCATCGAACTCCTCGAAGGTGAGCGGGCGGTTGTCGAAGGCGGACCGCATGCGGAAGCCGTACTCCACGAGATTTATCTTGCGCGCCCTGTCGCCGTTGTACATCGCGCGGATCTGCGGGATGGTCATGTGGCTCTCGTCGATGAACACGAGGAAGTTGCGGGGGAAATAGTCGAGGAGGGTGAAGGAGGGCTGTCCCGGGCTCCTGCCGTCGAAGTAGCGGGAATAGTTCTCCACCCCCGAGCAGTAGCCGATCTCGCGCATCATTTCGAGGTCGTGCTCGGTGCGCTGGCGGAGCCGCTGCGCTTCGAGGAGCTTGCCCGCGTCCTCGAACGCCTTCACCTCCCCTTGCAGGTCCTCCTCGATCATGGCGAGCGCCGCTTCCAGCCGTTCGCTCCCCACCGCATAGTGGCTCGCGGGGAAGATGACGGCGTGTTTGAGCTCGGAGACGATCTTCCCCGTGACGACGTCCTCCTCGCAGATGCGGTCGATCTCGTCCCCGAAGAACTCCACGCGCACGGCGACCTCCGAATTGGAGGCGGGGAAGATCTCCACCACGTCCCCCCGCACGCGGAAGGTGGAGCGCTTGAAGTCGGTATCGTTGCGGGAATATTGGATGTTCACGAGGCGGGAGAGGAGCTCGTTGCGCTCCATCTGCTGCCCGGGGCGGAGGGAGACGCCGAGGCGGAAAAACTCCTCGGGCGCGCCCAGCCCATAGATACAGCTCACCGAGGAGACGACGATCACGTCGTCCCGCTCGCCGAGCGAACAGGTCGCGGCGTTGCGGAGCTTATCGATCTCGTCGTTCATCGAGAGGTCCTTCTCGATGTACGTATCGGTGGAGGGGATATAGCTCTCGGGCTGATAGTAATCGTAATAGGAGACGAAGTATTCCACGCGGTTCTCGGGAAAGAAGGCGCGGAACTCGTTGCAGAGCTGGGCGGCGAGCGTCTTGTTGTGCGCGATGACGAGGGCGGGTCTGCCCACGTTGCGGATGACGTTCGCCATCGTGAACGTCTTGCCGCTCCCCGTCACGCCCACGAGCACCTGCGTGCGCACGCCGTCCAGAACGCCCTGCGTGAGCGCCTCGATCGCCTCGGGCTGGTCGCCCGTCGGGGAAAAGGGCGCATGCAGTTTGAAGTCGAAATGTTCCATAAAACGGGTCCTTCGCGACGCCCTCCCGCAAAGGGGAGGGCGTCGGCGCAAACGAGCTTGTGTTCCCGCCGCAGCGGAGGGTCATCCCACGATGACGCGGATGATGATGCCGATGAGCGCGGAGATGACGGCGCCGATGGCGACGACCCCCCAGCGGAAGTAGACGCTCCGCTTCCTCTGATAGTCGGTGCGCTTATAGTTGACGCCCTCCGACTTCATCGAGATGACGTACATCTTCTCCCCCTTGCGGGTGGATTGGATGAGATCGAAGTAGCCGTCGAGTTCGAGGTCTTTGAGAATCTTTTCGAGCTTCTCCTCGTCGATCTTGCTCCGCGCGGGGAGCATGGAGAGCAGTTCGTAGGGGGCGACGAGGAATTTCTCCTTGCCCGCCGCCATCTCATAGACGGCGTCCATCACGAGCACTTCCTGTTTGTTGAGCTTGTCGCTGATCATGTTTTTTCTCCCGTATATGAATTATGGCAACAGATAAGTGATCATGAGCCAAACGGTGACCGAGCCGATGAACGCGCCCAAAAAGGCGCCGAGCACGGTGAGGAGCACGGTGTCCCGTCTGCGGCGGAACACATCGCCCCGCTCCTTTTTCTCGTTCTCGAAGTACAGCCTGCCGTCGGGCAGGGGACAGAGACAATACACCCCGCCGTCCGAATATTTGATGTCCACCATGCGGCGCTCTTCGAGGTGGCGGAGCATCTGCGCGAGCCCATCCCCGTCCACGCCGTACCGCTCGGGGAAGCAGGAGAGCAGTTCGCTCTCCTCCACGATCATATAGCTCCCCCCGTCGCAGAGTTCGTTGATCTTATTGAGCAAAAGTCCGGTCCTGCGGTCCAGCATCGTTTACCTCCCGAAGAGTGCCGCGACGCCGTCGTACAGGCACCGCGAAAGGGGCGCGGAGCGGAAGAGCGCCGCCATCCCGTTCCCCGCCTGCCCGAGCGCGGAGACGAACCCTCCCACCGCCTCGGGAAGAGACTCCGCAAACATGCCGCTTTCGAGCACAAAGGCCAACGCGTGCCCGCCCGCGACGAGCGCAAAGCCGAACAGGAAGAACACCAGCCCGAGGATGGCGCCGTCGATCACGCCGAGCACGAGCACATAGCGGCACTTCCGCACGCAGAAGTTGAGCGGGATGCCAAGCAGCCCGATGACGACGAAGAGCACCAAAAAGACGAAGAGAAAGAGCAGGGCGTACCCGAGCACGGTGGAGACGGCGGGGTGCATCCCCCCGAACCATCCCGCCATGCCCTTCGCCATCGAGGAGAAGAAGGGCACGAAGAGCACGAGATACCCCGAGAGCACGACGGCTCCGAAGGTGAAGACGATCATGAGCACGATAAAGACGGCGCGCCCCAGCCCCACGCGGTAGCCGCACCGCGCCGCGAGGGCGAGGAAGGCGATGAGGACGAGGTCGTAGGCGTGGGCGGCGAGAAACTCCGTCCAGACGGGGAGGGCGAACACCTCCCCGAGCGCCGCGGGGGGCTCCATGCAATAGTAGCACACGCCGAGCCCCGCCGCCGCAAAGACGGCGAGGAACACCGCGACGTTGACGACGGCGGTGAGCGCCCCGAGCAGGTGGTTCATCACGCGGAAGAATGGATGGGCGCGCCTCTGCCTCCGCAGGATGAGGAAGCGGACGAGCGAACCCCCGCCAAGCACGACGGCGATGCTCCCCAGCGCGATTCCCCCCGCCGCCGCGATGCGGACGAGCCCGTCCGCGTCCTCGGGCACCAGCCCCGCGAGGAACACGGCGAAGAAGAGGATCGCGATCTGCCATCCCAGCCATGAAGTCTTTATGAAGGTGCGGAGCGCGCCGTACACGAGGGCGAGCGCCAAGAGCACGGCGAACGAAACGGGCACTAACGTCGTGAGCGTCGCTTGCGGATCGAGCAAAAGCCCGCGCATGGAATTCCCTCCCTTACTTGTTGAAATTATCCTTCAAAGAGACGATCTCGGAGAGCACGAGCTTCCCGCCCTCCGTACACTTCTTGTAATACCCCGTGCGCATGAGCTGGAACGCCTCCCCCTCCGCCGCTTGGGCGAGGAAGGGCTCCGCCTTGGCGGAAAAGAGGTGCTCGCTGTCGTAATTCATGCGCTCGGAGAAGTCCTGCCCGCTGTAATCGGCGTCGCGCAGGAGATGGTCGTACTGCCTCAGCTCGGCGTCCGCGCACGTTGCGGCGTTCACCCAATGCAGCACGCCCTTTGCCTTGACGCCGCTCGTATCCGACCCGCTGCGCGAGAGGGGGAGATAGGTACACCGCACCTCCGTCACCCTGCCCGCTTCGTCGAGCACCGCCTCCTCCGCCCGCACGATGTAGGCGTTTTTGAGGCGGGCATAGCCGCCGATGCGCAGACGGTGATACTTGGGCGGCGGATCCAAGGAGAAGTCCGCCCGCTCGATATACAGCTCCTTCCCGAAGCGAACCTTGCGCGTCCCCGCCGCACCGTCGAGCTGGTTGATCTCGAAATCGACGTCCTCCTCCCCCTCATAGTTGACGATGGTGAGTTTGATGGGATCGACGACCGCCATGGCGCGGGGCGCGTGCAGGTTGAGATAGTCCCGCACGACCGCCTCGAAGTATCCGATCTCGCACTCCGACTGCGCCTTTGCGACGCCCGCGCGTTCGCAGAAGTCGCGGATCGCCGCCGCGGGGATGCCGCGGTTGCGCAGCCCCGCGATGGTGGGCATGCGCGGATCGTCCCATCCGCGGACGGAGCCGTCCTCCACCAGCTTTTTGAGGTACCGCTTGCTCATCACGAGATTGGTGAGGTTGAGCCGCGCGAACTCGATCTGGCGGGGCTTGGGGGAAAAGCCGAGCTCGATTCCCACCCAATCGTACAGCGGGCGGTGGTCCTCGAACTCCAACGTGCACAGCGAATGGGTCACCCCCTGCAAGTAGTCGCAGATGGGATGCGCGAAGTCATACATGGGATAGATGCACCACGCGTCGCCCGTGCGGTGGTGGGTGGCGCGCAGGATGCGATAGATGACGGGGTCGCGCAGGTTGATGTTGGGCGACGCCATGTCGATCTTGGCGCGCAGGCACTTCTCCCCGTCCGCATACTTGCCCTCCCGCATCTCGCGGAAG
>CANPXX010000056.1 GCA_947587085.1 uncultured Clostridia bacterium
TCCCCGGGGCGCAGGCCCGTGCACCTGATCTCGATGTCCACGTTCGGCTCCAACCCCGAGAGCTTGATGAGGTTATAGGCAAGGTCGTAGATCCGCACGGGGTCGCCCATGTCGAGCACGAAGATCTGCCCGCCCTTGGCGTATGCGCCCGCCTGTAACACGAGGAGGACGGCCTCGGGAATGGTCATGAAATAGCGGATGATGTTGGGGTCGGTGACGGTGACGGGCCCGCCCTCGGCGATCTGCCGCTTGAAGAGGGGGATGACCGAGCCGTTCGAGCCGAGCACGTTGCCGAAGCGCACCGCCACGAAGTTGGTGTTCTTGCTGTGCCGCCCGATCGTCTGGATGATCATCTCGCAGATGCGCTTTGTCGCACCCATGATGTTGGTGGGATTGACCGCTTTATCCGTCGAGATCTGCACAAAGGTCTTGACGGCATACTTATCCGCAAGAGTCGCGCAGTTGAGCGTGCCGAACACATTGTTCTTGACCGCCTCGTTGGGACTCGTCTCCATGAGCGGCACATGCTTGTGCGCCGCGGCGTTGAATACGATGTCGGGGCGGTAGGTGCGGAACACGTCCTCCATCTTCCCCTTATCGCGCACGCTGGCGATGAGCGTGAGGAGATTGAGCGCGGGATAGTGTCTGCGGAGCTCCTGCTCGATGTCGTAAGCGTTGTTCTCGTAGATGTCGAGGATGATGAGCTGCTTGGGATCGCGCTCTGCGATCTGACGGCAAAGCTCGCTCCCGATGGACCCGCCGCCCCCCGTGACGAGCACGACCTGTCCGCGGATATACCCCGCGATCTCCTCGAGGTTCGCCTGCACCTGCTCGCGCCCGAGGAGGTCGGAGATCTCCACTTCGCGGAGCGCCGCCACGTTCACTTCTCCGTTCACGAGCTGATATACGCCCGGGAGAATCTTGACTTTGCAACGCGTCTGTCTGCAAATTTCATAGATCCGCATGACCTGCTTCTTGGGCGCCGCGGGGATGGCGATGAGAATCTCGTCGATGCGGAGCCGCTCCGCAAGCATGGGAATCTGCTCCGACGTCCCCGCCACCTTGACGTCCGAAATAGTCTTGCCGTACTTGGACGTATCATCGTCCACGAGGCAGACGGGCAGATAGTGAATCTTATCCGAGGTCTGGATCTCGCGGATGAGATCGGTCCCCGCGCGCCCCGCGCCCACGATCATGGCGCGGATGTGTCCCCGCGCGGTGCGGCGGAAGATGTAGCGCACCGCATAGTAGATGCGCCTCGCGAAGCGGATGAGAAGAATGAGGTTGGCGAGGATGATGCTGTACACGAGGCAGGTATCGAACCTAACGATGACCTCGCCGTCCGCCCTCGCTCCCCACGCGAAGAACAGATTGCACGCGCAGATGAGAAGGACCGCGATATAGAGTTTGAGCGAATCGAATATGCCCGCCGAACTCGTGAGGATAAAGTAGACGCGAAGCAGGATGAAGCTCGCAAACACGATGCCGAGGTTGAAGAGGAGCCAATAGAGAAAATTGAGGTCGAAGATCACCGTGCGCACGGTGAGCGCGTCCGCCATGAGCATCGAGACAAAGATCGCCACAAGGTCGCAAGAGGCGAACAACATGATCTTTCCGATCTTGATTCGTTCCATTCGGTCCAGCTTCTTCATTGCCGTTTTCCTTTGCGGTCACTCCACCGTGACGCTCTTTGCGAGATTGCGCGGTTTATCCACATCCAACCCGAGCTGTACGCTCATATAGTAGCTGACAAGTTGCAGCGGCACGACGAGAAGACTCGCGGCGAACCGTTCGTCGATGACGGGAACGGTCCAGCATGCGGAGGCGATCTCGCTCCCGAGCGCGTGTCCCTCGAAGGTGATTCCGACGACGCTCGCCCCGCGCGACTTCACTTCCTCGAGGTTGCTCGCCGTCTTTTCATAGACGCCGCTCTGCGTGAGGATGCCGATGACGACCGTCCCCTTCTCGATGAGGCTGATGGTGCCGTGTTTGAGTTCGCCTGCGGCGTATGCCTCGGTATGGACATAGCTGACCTCTTTCAGCTTCAGGCTCCCCTCCATACAGGCGGCGTAGTCGATTCCCCGCCCGATCATGAATACGTCGTGCATGTTGACGTGCTCGGCGGCAAACCTCTGATAGGAGGAAATGTCGGAGAGGATGGCAGCGATCTTGTCGGGAACGGAGGCGACCTCCGAGAGCAGGCGCGTATATTCCGTCCCGTCCACGGCGCCGTGCACGCGGGCGAGCTCGAGGGCGAGGAGATATCCCACGACGAGCTGGGCGCTGTACGCCTTGGTCGTCGCCACGGCGATCTCGGGTCCCGCCACGGTAAATACGGTGCGGTCCGCCTCGCGGGCTATGGAGGAGCCCTGTACGTTGACGACGGCGAGCGTCTTTACGCCGTGCGCCTTTGCTTCGCGCACCGCGGCGAGCGTGTCCGCCGTCTCGCCCGACTGGCTGATGGCGACGACGAGGGTATCCGGTTCAAAGAGAAAGTCGCGATAGCGGAACTCCGAAGCGAGCTCCACGCGGACGGGCACGCGGGCGATCCGCTCGATGACGTATTGCAATACGATGCCGACATGGTAAGCCGATCCGCAAGCGGTGATGACGATATGTTTGCAGCGGAGATCCTCTTCCGTGAGCTCCGCCTCCGAGAAGTCCACCTTCCCGTCCTGCACATAGCGGTCGAAGGTGTTCCGCACGGCGCGGGGCTGTTCGTGGATCTCCTTGATCATGAAGTGCTGCCACTCCTCCTTGTCGGCGGCGGAGGCGTCCATCTCCACGGTGACCGCCTCTTTGTCGATGGGCTCGCGGTCGGCATTGTAAAAGGAGACGCCCTTCCGCGTGAGGCACGCCATTTCGAGGTTATCGATATAGTAGACGGTGCGGGTATGTTTGAGAATGGCGGGAACGTCGGAGGCGACATACGCCTCCCCTTCGGCGACACCCACGATCATGGGGCTGTCCTTCCGCGCGACGTAGATCGCGCCCGCATATTTGCGGAACATGACCGCGATGGCATAGGCGCCGCGCGCGCGCTGCATGAACCGCGCGATGGCGTCCACGGGACCTGCCTTATATTTCTTATAATAGTAGTCGATGAGGTTGACGATGACTTCGGTATCCGTCTCCGAATAGAACTTGTACCCGTTGGCGGCGAGCTTCTGCCGCAACTCGCGGTAATTTTCCAGGATCCCGTTGTGGACGACGGTCACGTTCTTATCGGCGCTGCAATGGGGATGCGCGTTGGTCTCGTTGGGGACGCCGTGCGTCGCCCAGCGGGTGTGTCCGATGCCGACCGTCCCGTCGAGGCTCTTTCCGCCGTCCGTCTTTTCGACGAGGAGGGCGAGCCGTCCCTTGGATTTGACTACCTCTACGCCGCGCTTGCCGCGGACGGCGATGCCGGCGGAGTCATATCCCCTGTATTCCAAGCGGCTCAGCCCGTCGAGCAAGATGGGTCCCGCCTGTTTTTTTCCGATATATCCTACAATTCCGCACATATTCTCTCTCCGTGATCAACTCTCTTTGCCGCGGCGCGCCCGCTTTGCGGGCGGCTGTTCCGCTTCGCGGATGGCGTCCGCCACCCGCTGGGCATACCGTTTGCAGTCCCGCTCCGACTTCGCCTCCACCATCACGCGGATGAGGGGCTCGGTGCCCGATTCGCGCACGAGGATGCGTCCGTCCTCTCCGAGCTTTTCCTCCGCCTCGCGGATGAGGGACTGCACCTTCTCGTTCTGCCCCGCGGCGAGCTTGTCCTTCACGCGGACGTTGATGAGCGTCTGCGGATAGATCGTGAGATCGTCGTAAAACTTGCTTGCCGCGACCTTGCAGGCAAGCATCACCTCCATGACTTTGAGGCTGGTCAGAATCCCGTCGCCCGTCGTCGCATACTTGGAGAAAATGATATGCCCCGACTGTTCGCCGCCGAGTCTGCTCCCGTGCTCCTTCATATACTCATAGACGTATTTGTCGCCCACCGCGGTCTTGGCATAGTCGATGCCCTCCCGCTCCAACGCCTTATACAGGCCGAGATTGGACATCACCGTGGTGACGACGGTGTTCGTGACGAGCTTCCCCCGCGATTTCATGTACTTCGCATAGAGGAGGAGGATATGATCGCCCGTGAGGACGCGCCCCTTCTCGTCCACGCAGAGACAGCGGTCGGCGTCGCCGTCATAGGCGAATCCGATATCGAGCTTGTTCTCGCGCACGAATTTCTGCAATCCCTCGATGTGCGTGGAGCCCGCGTTCTCGTTGATATTGAGCCCGTCGGGGTCGGCGTTGATGACGTACGTCGTGGCGCCGAGTGCTTCGAATACCGCCTTGGCGACGCTCCACGCCGCGCCGTTCGCGCAGTCGAGCCCCACCTTGACGCCGCGGAAGGAATACATGCCGAGCGAGATGAGATAGCCGATATAGCGGTTCCTGCCCGACGCATAATCGACGATGTGACCCATCTTTTCGCCCGTGGCGAAGGGAAGCTCCCCTTCTCCGTCGAGGTAGCGCTCGATGCCGCCGAGAATCTCGCCGTCCATCTTTTCGCCGTTGGCGTTGATGAGTTTGATTCCGTTATCGTTGAAGGGATTGTGGCTCGCCGAAATGATCACGCCGCAATCGAAGCGGTCGGTGCGGGTGATGTAGGCGACGGAGGGCGTCGTCGTGACGTGCATGATGTAAACGTCCGTCCCCGACGAGGCGATTCCCGCCGCGATGGCATATTCGAGCGTATAGCTCGAGAGCCGCGTATCCTTCCCGATCACGATGCGCGCGTTCTCCCCCTCGCGCTCCTTCGCGAAATACCGGCCGAGATATCTCCCGACCTTGTATGCCTGATCGGACGTGAGCGTGACGTTCGCCTCTCCGCGGAATCCGTCCGTCCCGAAATATTTTCCCATATTCTCTCCGTATTGTTTACTTTCGTCCGACGACGACCGCGGCGCTCTTCACGATGCTGTCCGCGGGGTACACCCCCCTCAGCGAGAGGAGCGGATAGACGGACGTACGCGCTCCCACGACGGTACCGGGATTGAGAACGCAGTTACAGCCGATCTCGACCCCGTCCCCGAGGAGCGCGCCGAATTTTTTGAGTCCCGTTTGAATGGGGTCGCCGCATCCCTTTACCGTGACGGGAGTGCGGTCGGACTTCACGTTGGACGTGATGGAGCCCGCGCCCATGTGCGCACGGTAGCCGAGCACGGAATCCCCCACATAGTTGTAATGGGGCACCTGCACGCGGTCGAAGAGCACGCAGTTTTTGAGCTCGACGGAATTCCCGACCACGCAGTCCTCGCCCACGAGCGCCGAGCCGCGCACGAAGGCACAGTGGCGGACTTCGGTGCGCGCGCCGATGATGCAGGGGGCGCCGAGATAGGCGGTCGGCGCGATCTTCGCCGTTTTGTGTACGAAAACGCCCTCGGATACCTCATCGTACTCCGAGCGGCTGAGCGTCTTTTGCAGTTGTCCGATGAGCTCGGGGAGGAGCGGCAAGAGCTCCCAAGGCTCGCCGCAATCTTCCAGTGCGTCTCCCGCGAGCGATCTCTCCAAGTCGAATAAATCGGAAAAATGCCCCATAAGGTTTCCCTTGCGCTTCACGACCTATTATGCGCAAAATCCAACGTGAAACCGTTGAATCTTCCTTGATTATATCATATTCGACAGGAGGTGTCAATCATTTCCCGTAAATTCTTTGCGCCGAAGAAAAAAGAAACGCGTGCGCCCGCGCGCACGCAAAAACGACGGAAAGGGGTGGGATTCCGTCAGCACAAAGTCTCTCTGAGCGGGATGCTCGCCTGCGCGTTGAGAGAGAGCGGGGAGAACTCGCCCAAGCGGTAGCGGATGAGCCCCTCCGAGGCGATCATCGCGGCGTTGTCCGTGCACCGCTTCCGCGCGGGGAGGACCGCTCTCAGCCCCGCCGCCCTGCACGCCGCTTCCAGCGTCTCCCGCAGATAGCCGTTGGCGATCACGCCGCCGCCCGCCGTCACGACGGGGACTCCCTTCTCCAACGCGGCGCGCACCGTCTTTTCGACGAGCACGTCGAGCGCCGCGTGCTGGAACGAACAGGCGACGTCCGCCCTGCTCCACTCCTCCCCCCTCTGCTCCATGGTGTGGACATAGTTCACGAGGAAGGTCTTTAATCCGCTGTACGAGACATTATATCCCCCCGCCCCTTTCAGCATTTTGGGCAGGGCGACGGTCGGCTTCCCCTCCCGCGCGAGCGCCTCCACGCAGGGTCCGCCCGGGTAGGGCAATCCGAGCACGCGGGCGACCTTGTCGAACGCCTCGCCCGCCGCGTCGTCGAGCGTCCCGCCGAGCACCTCGAACGCCGTCTCGGTGGGCGCGTACAAAATGGCGGTGTGTCCGCCGCTCGCGAGCAGGGTGACGAAGGGCGGTTCAAGGGAGCGGTCCTCGAGGTATGCCGCGGCGAGGTGACCGCGGATGTGGTTGACGCCGATGAGCGGGATGCCGAGCCCGTACGCAAGCCCCTTTGCAAAGGAGAGCCCCACGAGGAGGGCGCCGAGGAGCCCCGCGCCGTAGGTGACGGCGACCGCGTCGAGCTCCTCCCTCTTGACGCCCGCCGTGTGCAGGGCGCGCGCGACCACTTCGCCGATCGCGTCGGTATGCGCCCGCGAGGCGAGCTCGGGCACCACGCCGCCGTATCGGGCGTGGATGGACGCGGAGGATATGATCTCGTCGGAAAGGACCTCTTTCCCGCGGAGGACCGCCGCGGCGGTGTCATCGCACGAGGATTCGATTCCGAGGAGGATGGGAGTCTGTTTGAGTATCACGATTTTTTCAGATAGTCGATGATGAACCCTTGGATATTCCCGTCCATCACCGCCTGCACGTCGCCCATCTCATAGCCCGTGCGGTGGTCCTTCACGAGCGTATAGGGGCAAAAGACATAGGAACGGATCTGCGAGCCCCATTCGATTTTCTTGGTCTCCCCTTTGAGCGCCGCCTCGTCCGCCATGCGCTGTTCGATCTGCCGTTCGAGGAGCTTGGAGCGCAGATATTTGAACGCCATCTCCTTATTTTGAAGCTGGCTCCGCTCGTTCTGGCAGGTGACGACGATGCCCGTCGGGAAGTGGGTGATGCGGATGGCGGTCTCCGTCTTGTTGACCTTCTGCCCGCCCGCGCCCGACGAACGGTACACATCGATGCGGATGTCC
>CANPXX010000057.1 GCA_947587085.1 uncultured Clostridia bacterium
CGGACAGCATGGCGCTCCTATCGGAGGTGATGGAAAAGGTGCGCGGAAAGGGATTGGGGGTGCGGAACGCCTCGATCACCATTTTGTGCGAACGTCCCCGCCTCTCCCCCTACATCGAGCGGATGCGCGAACGTCTGCGCGGGGCGCTCTCCTGCGGGCACGTCGCCGTCGCGGCGGGGACCAACGAACGGCTCGGATATATCGGCGAGGGACGCGGCATCACCTGCTGTGCCTTCGTCCTTCTCGAAAAACAAAGTTGAGGAAACGCCATGGCAAAGAGCAACACCCAATTCGTCTGCGCGCAATGCGGATACACCTCCCCCAAGTGGCTGGGACGGTGCCCCGACTGCGGCACGTTCAATACCTTCGCGGAGGAGACGGTCGCGCCCGAGCCCGTAAAAGCCAAGGCGCGCGCCGTCCTCCCCTCCCGCGCCGTTCCCCTCTCGCAGGTGAAGTACGAGACGTACGAGCGCGTCTCCTCGGGCAATCCCGAGCTCGACGTGGTGCTCGGCGGCGGAATCGTGCGGGGCTCCCTCGTGCTCGTGGGCGGCGACCCCGGCGTGGGCAAATCCACCCTTCTCACACAGGTGGCGGCGCACCTCGCGCGGGAGCACCGCGTGCTCTACCTCTCCGCCGAGGAGAGCTGTTCGCAGGTGAAACTGCGCTGTGAACGGCTGGGGCTCCGCTCGGACTCCCTTCTCCTTCTCAACGAGACCAACCTCGAAGGGGCGGAGGAGGCGATCTGCGGGGCGGAATATGTGGTGGTGGACTCCATACAGGCGATCTACACCGACGCGCTCTCCTCCTCGGCGGGGTCGGTCGGACAGGTGCGCGAATGCGCAAGCAAGCTCATGCGCATCGCCAAGTCGCGCGGCATCACCTTCTTCATCGTGGGGCATGTCACCAAGGAGGGCACGCTCGCGGGGCCCAAAGTGCTCGAACACATCATGGACACCGTCCTCTACTTCGAGGGGGAGCGGACGGAGAACTTCAAAATTCTGCGCGCCGTGAAGAACCGCTTCGGCTCGGTGCAGGAGGTGGGCGTGTTCGAGATGACGGGCGAGGGCATCTTCGGGCTCGCCGACTATTCCTCCCTCTTCCTCTCGGACAGCCGCGGCGTGGCGGCGGGCGCCGTCGTCACCCCGAGCGAGACGGGCAACCGCTGCATGATGGTGGAGATCCAGACGCTCATGGCAAAGACGGCGTACGGGCTCCCGCGCAGGATGTCCCTCGGCGTGGAATTCAACCGCCTCGTCGTGCTCGTCGCCGTGCTCGAAAAGCGGTGCGGGCTCGCCCTCGGCGGGCAGGATATCTACCTCAACGCGATGGGCGGCATCCGCCTGAACGAGCCGAGCGCCGATCTCGCGGTGTGCGCCGCGCTCGCCTCCGCCGAGCGGGGCGTCCCCGTGGACAGGGACACCGCCGTGTTCGGGGAAGTGGGACTCACGGGCGAGGTGCGCGGCGTGAGCTATGCCGAGAAGCGCGTCAACGAATGCGTGAAGATGGGCTTCAAGCGGGTGCTCCTCCCCTCCAAAAACCTCCGCGCGTGCGAGAAGTTCAAGGGCAAGATCGAGCTCGTTCCCGTCTCCTATGTGATGCAGATGTTGAAGGCGCTCTTCCCGCCCGCATAAAAGAAAGAGGACTCCGAAGAGTCCCCTTCCGCAAGACTGGCTCCGTGCCGGTCATTTCTTTTTCTTGGTCCTTTTGAAGCCGAGCACCTCGCCGAGCTTCCTTCCCGCGCCGATGTTGAGGACGAGAAATAGGACGAGGAACACCGACAGGGCGATCGCCTGACCCGCAGGTCCCACCTCGATCCCGAAGAAGCGGATGCCGTACCCGAACTGTCCGTACAGCGCCTGCCAGATCTCCCCCGTCCCCGCGACGCCGAGAGAGCCGAGGCAGGCGGCGATCTGTTCGAGGGGGGCGGCGAGGAAGGCGTAGCGGAGCAGGGCGCACGCGTACGTCCCCGGGAGGAGGGCGCACAGCCCCTGTACCCACACGGGGAGCATGCCGAGCGGCATGTACGCGCCGATGAGGAAGCCCACCGCCGTGGAGAAGATGGTGACGATGCTCATCATCGTCCCCTCCGTCTTGACGAAGGAGCAGATGAAGATGGTCATGAGGGTGGAGGCGACGGTCGCGAAGAACATGACGGCGAGGATGAGGAGCACGTCCGCAAAGGAGAGCACGAACTCCCCCGTCGCCGCGAGGTAGACGAGGCAGACCGCCAAAAAGGCGAGGCAGATGAGCGCCGAGACGAGGAAGTTATACAGAAAGTAGCTCGCGATGAGCAAATTCTTGCGGATGGGCGAGGAGGCGAAGTCGCGGTTGACGCCGTTCTGCTTATCCTCTACGAACACGTTGTTGGTCTGCAACCCCACCGTGACGGTGGAGAGCCCGATGATGCCCGAGAGCATCCAGCTGTCCACGAGCGTCTCCACCCCCTTCAGGAGGGCGGGATCGGACGCGGCGGAGCCGAGCGCGAAGGCGGGGTCGCTCAGGATGTTGCGCACCATGCCGAGCTCCAGCCCGCGCAGAAAGAGCAGGTACACCGCGAAGATGACGACGGGCACGAGCAGGGTGAACATCACGCGGATCTTGTTTCTGAAAAAGACGAGGAGGTGCCGCCGCGTGAGCTGGAAAAAGATGCGTGCGTCCTGCGTTCCGCGCTCAATCATGGCTCTCCTCCGCGCTCCGTCCCGTGACGTTGAGAAATACGTCGTCCATGTTCCCCTTCACGATCTCCACGTCGGGGAACTCCGCGCCGTGGCGGACGAGGAGCTCCTTGGCGCGGCTGTTCCGCACAAAGACGCAGTAGGCGCCGCGCTCCGCCTCGTAGCGGAAGCGCACCCCCTCCCTCTCCAACAGGCGCTCGAACGCCTCCTCCTGCGGGCGGTAGCAGAGCAGTCTGTCCTCGGAATAGCGGTTTTTGAGCTCGTTGGGCGTGCCGCGGGCGATGATGCTCCCCCTGTCCATGATGACGACGTCCGTCGCCTTCTCCGCCTCTTCGAGGTAGTGGGTGGTGAGGAACACAGTCATGCCCGTCTCCGAGCGGATCTCATCGATGAGCGACCACACCGAAAGGCGCGTCTTGGGGTCCAGCCCCGTCGTGGGCTCGTCGAGGATGAGGAGGCGGGGGCGGTGCACCATGGCGCGGGCGATGTCCACGCGGCGGAGCTGTCCGCCCGAGAGGTGCTTCACGGGGCGCTTCAACAGCGAGCCGAGGTCGAGCATCTCGGTGACGCGCTCCAAATTCTCCCGCCGCTCCCCGCGCGAGAGCGGATAGAAGGCGGTGCGGATCTCGAGGTTCTGCCGCACGGTGAGCTCCCCGTCGAGCACGCTCGTCTGAAAGACTACCCCGATCTCCCGCTTGACGGCGAAGGGGTCTATGTCGAGGTCGTGTCCCCCGACGACGATTCTCCCGCCGTCCTTTTTGAGGATGGAGCAGATCATGTTGATGGTCGTGCTCTTGCCCGCGCCGTTCGCGCCGAGAAAGGCAAAGAGCGCCCCCCGCTCCACGGAGAAGGTGATGCCGTTCACCGCCTTCACCTCCCCGTACGACTTGGAGAGCGCTTCTATCTCGAGGGCGGCGTTCAACGCGCCGTCCCCGTATTGCGGTTGATCTTGACCCATTTGGGCTTGCAGAACAGCCCGATCGCCATCGTCACGCAGTAGACGACGGTGAACGCGGGGAAGAGGAAGGCGCCCGAGAGGAGCTCGCGGCGGCGCTCCGCGCCCATCTTCCGATAGTCGAGCAGGATGAGCAGCGTCCCTTGCAGGATGCCCGCCACCAAAAAGAGCGCGCCGAGACAGATGCCCACGATGGTGAGGAGCTGCCACAGCCCGGGACCGGAGATCCCGAGCGCCGCCGCCTGTGCGGACGTGAAGGCGCCCTGCGCCGCGAGGTAGCTCGCGGCATAGATGTAATAGCCGGGAATCCACGTGCAGAGGAGCAGACAGATGAAGATGAACGAATAGGTGAGAATCTGTTCGATGAAGGAGAAGCGGAACTGCTTCACGGCGTTCCAGCACATGCGGGGCGTGAAGCGGCACAAAAGGCGGGCGTTGCCCGCGGCGATGCGCTTGTTGCGGTTCATCGTATCGCGGAAGGAGGAGGGCAGATCTTCATAGACGACGGCGTCCTCCACGAAGTGACAGCGCACCCCCTCGCACATGCGCTTGATGTTGAATTCGGTGTCCTCGACGATGCTCGCCGTATCGTACCCGCCGATGCGGCGGATGATCTCCATGTCCGTCATGGAGCCGGGACCGTTGACGTGCGCGTCCATATGTAGCCGCTCGCGCACACGGGAGGAAAAGCGGGAGTCGAAGGTGTAGTACAGCCCGCAGGCGCGGGTGAATTGGTTCTGCGTCATGTTGAGCGCCGACTCGTAGGGACGGGCGATCTTCACGCCCGAGCAGAAGGCGTCGTTCATGAGCGAGAAGAAGTCGTCGTTGACGTGGTTGTCCGCGTCGAGACGGATGGAGAAATCATAGGCGATTCCCGTCGCCAAGATCTGTTCGTAGCCGAATTTGAGGGCGTACGAGACGATGTGGCGCGCGGGGTCAGGGTCGTCGAGGACGAGCACGCGCGCCCCTGCCTCCCGTGCAAGCTCCGCCGTTCGGTCGGTACAGTTGTGCGCCACGACGTACACGTCGAAGAGCTCCGCGGGATAGTTCTGCCGTTCGAACAGCCGCCGCACCGTATTGCCGATGACGTCCTCTTCATTATGTGCGGGAATGATTACGCAGATACGCTTTTTCTCTTCGCTCTTTTTGAACACCTTCTTGGGGAGCCAGAAGAGGAACATATAGAGAAATTGCAGAATGAAGGGAATCCCGATCAAAATGAGCAAGACATTGTTGATCGTCGTCAAAACATTGTACAGGGTGACGTGCCAATTCATACGTAAAAGTCCTCACAATCGTTGGATAAGGGGAAGCGGTTCAGCCGCATTATATCATACCGAAAAAATTCTTGCAACTACTTCCCGGGGAAAGAACGAAGATAGATTCGCAGGATCTCCTCCGCCGTCGGCGCATAGGCGGACCGCGCGATGTTCTTGTTGGAGAGGGCGCGCGCGGCGAACGCTTCGAGACGGGCGCGGGGAATCTCCTCCCTCGCGCCGAGAAGGGCGTCAAGGCGGGCTGCGATGTGTTCGGCGTCCTCCCCGCACGCTATACATACGTCCGCGAGCGCGGGAATATGCTTCTCCGCGGCGAGGCGGAGCGTCTCCCCGAGCAGGAGGGCGTTCGCCCTGCCGTGGTCCACGCCGTATTCATAGGTGAGGAGGTATCCCATGCCGTGCACCGCCGTCGTGCCCGACTGCGCGATCGCCATCCCCGCCAGCATGGAGCCGTAGAGGAGCGCGTCCCGATCCTCCTTCGTACACGCGCCAGCGGCGGCGGGAAGGCGGGGATACACGACGGAGAGGCTCTCCCTCGCGAGCATGCGCGAGACGGGCGTCGCCGCGCGGGAAAGGAGGCTCTCGACGCCGTGCGAGAAGGCGTCGAACGCGGTGTGGAGGGAGACGGCGCGCGGAAGCCCGTCCGTGTACCGCCCGTCCAGAAAGGCAAAGCGCGGGAAGAGCGCGGGCGAAGAGATGCTCGTCTTGGTGCCAGCGGAGGGGTTCGTCAGAATGGCATAGGGCGTGACCTCGCTCCCCGTCCCCGCCGTGGTGGGAACGTGTGCCATGGGGTACGCCTTCTCTCCGTACCCGCCCGCAAAGACCGCGCCGTCCGCCCGCTCCTCCACGGCAAGAAGGGCGATCGCCTTCGCCGCGTCCATGGGCGAACCGCCGCCGACTGCGACGAGGAAGTCGCACTTCTCCGCCCTGAGCCGCGCGATTCCCTCCCGCACGCAGGGAAGATCGGGATTGGGAGAGACGCCGTCGAACACCGCGCATGTCTGCCCGTTCGCGGCGAGCGCCGCGCGTACGTCCGCGAGGGCGCCGTTCGACGCGGAGGACTTGCCCGTGACGATGAGCGCACGGCTTCCGAGCGCGCGCAGCGCGCCCCCCTCTTCGCGGAGACAGCCCCGCCCCCAAAAGACGCGGGTCGGCATGAAATAGGTCATATCTTACCCCTCTTCACGGCGACGGCGCGGAAGATGGGCTTGCCCTGCGCCGCGAACGCCGCCTCGTATTCGGTGACGATGTTGTCCGCCGCCCACCTGCTCGCATGCAGATCGCGCGTGGTCTCCTTCACCTCGAAGCCGCACAGGGCGAACTGTTCCAAAGAATAGTCGAAGAAGGGCTCGCTGTCCGTCTTTTGCACGATCTCGCCGCCCTCGGCGAGCACGTCGCGGTAGAGGGCGAGAAAGCGCGGCGAAGTGAGCCGCTGCCGCGCGCGGTTGCGCTCGGGCAGAGGGGTGGAAAAATTCAGATAGACGCGCCGCACGCTCCCCTCCTCCAAATAGCATGGGATGAGCTCGGCGGGGATATTCAGAAAGCGCACGTTGGGGATATTTTCCCGAAGCACGCGCTCCATCGCGGTGAGCACCACGTTGTCGCACACCTCCAACGCGAGAAAGCCGACGTCGGGACAGCGGCGGGCGAGCTCTGCGATGAAGCCGCCGTTCCCGCAGCCCACTTCGAGCTCCACGGGGCGCCCGCCGAACAGGGCGGCAAGGTCGAGGCGCGCGCGGAAGTCCTGCGCCGCCTCTTTCAGATTGGGACAGGGTCTCCCCCGCGCGAGGAGCACCGCCCCGCACGCCGCCATGCGCGGTTCGAGGTTGCGTTTTCTGCGCATCCGCATGCCGTTCCCTCCCCGCGCTCAGCGGCCCGTCGAGCCGAAGCCGCCCGCGCCGCGCGCCGTCCCCGAGAGAGCATCCCGCTCCTCGTATTCACAGGCGAGGTAGGGCACGACGACGAGCTGCGCCATGCGCTCCCCCGCCGCCACCGTGCGCGTCTCGG
>CANPXX010000058.1 GCA_947587085.1 uncultured Clostridia bacterium
CTACAAGAACGGCTTCCACGGAGACGGCGCGCGCACCTTCCGCATCGGGCAGGTGAGCGCCGAGCGCGACAAGCTCGTCCGCGTGACGGAGGAATGCTTCTTCCGCGCCATCGACGGATTGCGCGCGGGCGTGCCGCTCTACGACATCGGCTACCGCGTGCAGACGCATGCGGAGAAGAACGGCTTCTCGGTGATCCGTGCCTATACGGGGCACGGGATCGGGAGGGAGATGCACGAGGACCCCTCCGTGCCCAACTTCGGGCGGAAGGGGACGGGCGTCCGTCTGCAAGCGAACACGGTGCTCTGCATCGAGCCCATGATCGCGGCGGGAGGCTTCCGCGTGAAGGTATCGGAGGACGGTTGGACGGCTGTGACGCTGGACGGCAAGAGCGCGGCGCACTACGAAAACACCCTCGTCATCCGCGAGGACGGCGTGGAGATCCTCACCCTGTAGGGTGGGAGCATCGGAGGATTTATGTCGAAAGACGACGTGATCGAAGCGGAGGGGAGAGTGGTCGAAGCGCTTCCCAACGCGACCTTTAAGGTGAAGCTCTCCAACGGGCACATCATCACCGCCTATATCTCGGGCAAGCTCAGAATGAACTATATCCGCATCATCGAGGGGGATTCCGTCAAGCTCGAAATGAGCCCGTACGACCTCACGAAGGGGCGGATTACGTGGCGGAGCAAATCGTAAGCCGCAAATTCAAAGACAAGGAGAAAACAACTATGAAGGTACGTCCTTCCGTAAAACCCATGTGCGACAAGTGCAAGGTCATCAAGAGAAACGGAAAAGTGATGGTCATCTGCTCCAAAAACAAGAGTCACAAGCAGAGACAGGGCTGAAAACAGTTGACACGGACCGAACGGTGTGTTATAATGAACCGATCCTCGGAAGAGGAGAGGATAGCGCAAACCGAAGCTGAATTTCCGCACGGACAGGTGCGGGGAGTTGGCTTGCTTTGCGCTTAAAACGCACCCTTTGGCAATTTTCGGAAAATTCCCGCCTCCTCCGCCCGTATTTTCCACTACGGGCAGGGAGCCGCGGCGCATATAGACATTTTTTACCCAAATCAAACGGAGGTTTTGTTTCATGGCACGTATTGCCGGTGTAGATTTACCGAGAGAAAAGCGGGTCGAGATCGGACTCACTTATATCTACGGAATCGGTCTTTCGACGTCCAAGAAGATTCTCGAAGCGACGGGCATCGATCCCGACACGCGGGTGAAGGATCTGGACGAGAACGACGTATCCAAGTTGAGAGAGTACATCGACCACCACTACACGGTGGAGGGCGAGCTCAGGAGCGCGGTCAGCCTCAATATCAAGCGCCTGATGGAGATCGGGTGCTATCGCGGCGTTCGCCACAGAAAGGGGCTCCCCGTCCGCGGGCAGAGCACCAAGCGCAACGCGCGCACGAGGAAGGGTCCCCGCCGCACCGTCGCCAACAAGAAGAAGTAAGGAGAGTGCATCATGGCTGATAAGAGAAAGACGGTCGTCTCGCGCAAGCGCAGAGAACTGAAAAAAGTCGATAGAGGACAAGTCCATATCCAATCCACCTTCAACAACACGCTGGTGACGATCACGGACATGAACGGGAATGCGATCTCGTGGTCGAGCGCGGGCTCGCTCGGGTACCGCGGGTCGAGAAAGGGCACGCCCTTTGCGGCGCAGATGGCTGCGGAGACCGCGGCGAGGGCTGCAAAGGAGCACGGGCTCCGCTCGGTGGAAGTATATGTGAAGGGCCCCGGGGCGGGCAGAGAATCCGCGATCCGCGCGCTTGCGAATTGCGAGCTCGAGGTCACCCTCATCTCCGACGTGTCGCCCATTCCCCACAACGGGTGCCGTCCCCCCAAGCGCAGAAGAGTATAAGGAGACAAGGACATGGCAGTGTACAGAGAAGCGAAATGCAAACTTTGCAGAAGAGAGGGCGGCAAGCTCTTTTTGAAGGGCGACAAGTGCTACGGCGACAAGTGCCCCTATAACAAGCGTCCCACGCCTCCCGGGAAGGCGCCTTCCGCGATGCGGAAGAAGGTCTCCGAGTACGGTCTCCAGCTCCGCGAGAAGCAGAAGACCAAGCGCATCTACGGCGTGCAGGAGGGGCAGTTCCATCATTACTATGAGCTCGCCGACCGCATGAAGGGCATCACGGGCGAGAACATGCTCCAGCTGTTGGAGCGCCGTCTCGACAACGTGATCTACCGCATGGGGGTGGGCGTATCCCGCACGCAGGCGCGCCAGCTCGTCAACCATGCGCACTTCACGGTCAACGGCAAGACGGTCACCGTCCCCTCGTACAGCGTGAAGCCGGGCGACGTGATCGCGGTGAAGGAGACGCGGAAGAACAACAAGTTCTTCGAGCAGATCAAGACGATGAAGGTGGGGACGATGCCCAAGTGGTTGGAGTTCGACCCCGAGAAGCTCGAAGGGAAAATTTTGGCGATGCCGACCCGCGAGGACATCGACAGTCAGATCTCCGAACACATGATTGTTGAATTGTACTCCAAGTAATCGAAAAAAAGGAGGCGCTTTAATGATTGAGATGGATATGCCCAAGATCGAGGTTTCGGAAAACGAGGAGAAGAGCTATGCGAAGATCGTCGTGGAACCGCTCGAAAAGGGCTTCGGTCTTACAATAGGCAACTGTCTGAGAAGAATTTTGCTGTCGGCGCTCCCCGGAGCCGCCGCGCAGGGCATCCGCTTCCCGGACGGGAGCGTGAAGCATGAGTTCTCCGCCATCCCGGGCGTCAAAGAGGACGTCACCGAGATCATTCTGAATCTCAAACTTCTCGCCATCAAGACGCGCGTAACGGACAAGAACTACACCAAGAAACTGCACCTTTTGAAGGAGGGCCCCGCCGTGGTGACCGCGGCGGACATCTCGCAGGACGCCGAGGTGGAGATCATCAATTCCGACCAGTACATCTGCACGGTGGACGCGGGCGGCAAGATCGACATGGAGATCACCATCGGGCGCGGCAGGGGGTATCATCCCGCCAAGGACAATAAGGGCGTCTGCGACCTCATCGATTTCATTCCCATCGACAGCATCTATACGCCCGTGAAGAAGGTCAACTACGAGGTCGTGCCCGCCCGTGTGGGACAGAACATCGACTACGACCGTCTCTCCATCGAGGTATGGACGGACGGCACCTTCTCGGGGAAGGAGATCGTCTCCCTCGCCGCGAAGATCATGCAGGATCACATCAATCTGTTCGTCAACCTGTCCGATACCATCAAGGATATGGACATCCTCGTCAAGACGGACGACGACAAGCAACAGCAAATTCTCTCCATGAAGATCGAGGATATGGACTTCTCCGTCCGTTCCTACAATTGCTTGAAGAGAGCCAACATTCATACCGTGGAAGACCTCATCCGCAAGACGGAGGACGAGATGCTCAAGGTGAGAAACCTCGGCAAGAAATCGCTCGACGAAGTCATGCAGAAACTCGAAGCATACGGGCTTTCACTCGCAAACAAGGAGGATTAAATCATGCCGGGCAAAATGGGCAGAACAACGGAGCAGAGGATCGCCATCCTCAGGAACCAGGCGTCCCAGCTCCTGTGGTACGGAAAATTGGAAACGACCGCTCCGCGCGCGAAGGAGCTCCAATCCTATGTGGAGAAGCTCATCACCAAGGCGGTCAACTCGTACGACGACGTCGTGGAGATCGAGGTCATCGCCAAGGACAAGAAGGGCAAGGAGATCAAGACGACTTCGGTGAAAGACGGACCCAAGCGTCTCGCCGCACGCCGCGCCATCATGGCAAAGACGTACGATCTGCAAGAGATCAAGCCCTTCGCGGAGAAGAAGAGCGACTTCAAGAAGCGCACGGGCAAGGTCCAGCATCCCCTCATGGAGAAGCTGTTCAACGAACTCGCTCCCAAGTATGCGCAGAGGAAGGAAGAGCTCGGACAGGGCGGCGGATACACGAGGATCTATCTCCTCGGACAGCGCCGCGGCGACGGCGCCGAAGAGGCGATCATCGAATTGGTATAAGCGCAAGGGAACGCCGACGGCGTTCCCTTTTTCGGGAGACGCGTATGAAATTCCCCGCTATAAGGAGCGCGGAGGAGCTTGCTGACCTCGTGGAGGAGATCGGGTTTCTGCCCTTCTTCCGCGGGGAGATCGGGGGCTTCTCGGTGGAGGAATGCACGCCGCGCGAGCTGTGGTTCACCGATGAAGAGGGTCCGTGGGAGTGGAAGGGACCGGTCATCCGCCGCACGGGCTCGGCGTATGGAAAATTTTATGCGGGCAAGGCGATGTACATCGCGCGGCGGTTCTTTCCCGCCTTCGCCAACTTCCGCCGCGACGGGTACGATTACGACGCCCGCGTGGACGAGGGGCTCGCCCGCCGTCGGGATCTAGCCGTGATGCAGGCGCTTTCGGAGGCGCCCTCGCTGCTCTCCAAGGAGCTCAAACGCCGCGCCTGCGCCTCGGAGGAGAGCAGGAAGCGCTTCGATTCCACGCTCACCTTCCTGCAAATGCAGGGCTATGTCGTCATCTCGGATTTCGAGTACGCCGCCGACCGCTTCGGAAAGCCGTACGGCTGGGGGCTCGCGCGCTATGCGACGCCCGAGGCGGCGTTCGGCGAACGCTTCCGCGCGGAGGCGTATGCGGAGACGCCCGCGCAGTCGTACGCGAAGCTCGAGGGGTACCTGCAGACGCTTCTGCCGCAGGCGGGGCTCACGCAGATCGGTCGGCTTCTGGCGGGAAAATGAGAGGGGATTTCTCTTGCACTCTCCCCGCCGATATGGTATAATGGAGAAAAAGGATACGGAGGGAAATATGTCGGAAAAGACAAAGGGACAGAAGCTCCAGAAGGAGCTCGCTTACAAGAAGACCAACTATTACGAGGTCGCCGACGAGGCAGAGAGACAGGCGATCTTCGGGTACGCAAAGGGATATATGGCGTTCCTCGACGCCGCCAAGACGGAGCGCGAGGCGTGCGCCTTCGCCGTCGCCGCGGCGCGGGAGAAGGGCTTTACGGAGTATCGCTTCGGCGATCCGCTCCGCCCGGGCGACAAGCGGTATTTCGTCAACCGCGGCAAGTCGGCGGTCGTGTTCCGCGTGGGGACGAAGAATCCCGAGGAGGACGGCTTCCGCATCATCGCCTCCCATATCGACGCGCCCCGCATCGACATCAAGCAGAACCCGCTTTATGAGGACGGCGGCATGGCGTTCTTCAAGACGCACTACTACGGCGGGATCAAGAAGTACCAGTGGACGGCGATCCCGCTCGCATTGCACGGCGTCGTCGTGCTCAAAGACGGCAAGAAGGTGGAGATCCGCGTGGGCGAACGGGAGGGCGACCCCGTGTTCTACATCAACGACCTGCTTCCGCACCTCGGACAAGAACAGATGGGGGGGAAGGCGTCCGCGGTCATCGACGGCGAACAGCTCAACGTGCTCGTCGGCGGGTTGCCCTACGACGATAAAGAGGTCTCCGACAAGATCAAGCTCAACGTGCTCGATGTGCTTCACCGCGAATACGGCATCGGGGAGGAGGATTTCCTCTCGGCGGAGCTCTCCGCCGTCCCCGCCTTCGGCGCGCGGGACGTCGGCTTCGACCGCGCCCTCATCGGCGCCTACGGGCACGACGACAGGGTGTGCGCCTATCCCGCGCTCACCGCGGTGGTGAACAACGAGACGGAGCACACCGTGCTCGCCATGCTCGTCGATAAGGAGGAGATCGGGAGCGAGGGCACCACGGGCATCCAATGCAAGGTGTACGAGGATCTCATGGAGGAGATCGCGCTCGCGCTGGGCGCGAATTTCCGCAAAGTCCGCTTCGCCTCCAAGTGCCTCTCGTCCGATGTGACGGCGGCGTACGACCCCAACTTCGCGGGCGTGTACGAGAAGATGAACGCCGCCATGCTCTCCTGCGGGACGTCGATGTGCAAGTTCACGGGCTCGCGCGGGAAGAGCGGCTCCAACGATGCCAACGCCGAATTCGTGGGCGAAGTGCGGAGCATGTTCGCAAGGGAGGGCGTCATCTGGCAGACCTCCGAGCTCGGCAAGGTGGACGCGGGCGGCGGCGGCACCGTCGCGAAGTTCATCGCCAATCTCAACATCGATACGGTGGACCTCGGCGTGCCCGTCATCTCCATGCACGCGCCGTGGGAGATCGTCTCCAAGGCAGACGTGTACAGCAACTACAAGGCGTTCCTCGCCTTCATGAAGTAAAACGAACGCGCCCCGCGGCAAATAGCCGCGGGGCGCAAAAGTTCCAAGGCAATGAACGCGAAGCGTTTTCTTTTGCCACGTCCCGCGCAAAGCTTCTATTGTTGCCCAAACGCAAAACAACCGTAAGGAGAAGCCGCTTCCTTTTGTCATGTTGAGCCGCCAGCACGTTCTATGATTCGACATGACCCGCTCGAGGCTTCTATTGTAGACTAAGCGCGAAACAGTCTTTAATGTCATGCCGAGCGTAGTCGAGGCATCTCTACCTTATTATAATGCGGTAGAGATGTTTCGACTCGAGCGTCCGCATCTTTTTTATGCGGACGCTCGGCTCAACATGACAAATTGAAACGTGCGGGCGGGTCATGACATTAAAGAAACGCCCTTCCATTCTAAATACTCGCGCGTAGAAAAATCGCATTTTGCGGAGCGCGCCTCAATTTGCGCGGCTCGTCCGCGCTTGTTGCTTGTGCAAGCGATAGAGAGCCCCAACCCCGTTTCCCGTCCCCGCTCCTTTCCGTCGCGAAATTCTTTGCCCTTATTTTTGCCCCGCAGGGAGCTTCTCTTTGGAAGAATTTCGCGAAACTATCTCGCGCGTAGCAAAATCGCATTTTGCGGAGCGCGCCTCGATTTGCGCGGCTCGTCCGCGCTTGTTGCTTGTGCAAGCGATAGAGAGCCCCAACCCCGTTTCCCGTCCCCGCTCCTT
>CANPXX010000059.1 GCA_947587085.1 uncultured Clostridia bacterium
TCCCTCCGAGGAGCCGGAGCCTCCCGATCCGAAGTCCGAGAACGGCTCCGAACCGCCGCCCGAAGAGCCGCCCGAAGAGCCTCCCCTCCCCGCATCGGAGAAGGGGTCGTCCCCGCCCGCGGGAGGGGTCTGTCCGCTCTGCGAAGCGTAGTACTGTTGCTGTTGACGGGCATACTGCTCCATCCTGCGGCGCATGAACTCGTTATAATCGACGGGCGCGTTGTTGCGCACGGCGAAGATCACGATGCCGCGGAACGGGAAGAGGACGCTCAGAAAGGTCATGAGGATGGGGCCGCGCGCGTAATACTTGCGGAAGAAGGCGACGAAGAGCACGCAGAAGAACACGATCATCACGAGTTCCGCCACATAGCTGAAGATGGTGACATACAGCTCGCCGTCGCACATCCATCTGAGCCCCGTGGGGACGCGGGAGGAATCCACGCGGACGATCTGATAGGTCGAACCGTCGGCATACGACATCGTCTGGACACTGTTATAGGGGATGAGGATGACGTTCGTTGCCAAGCCGAGGGCGGTGATCGCGCAATAGACGATCTCCGCGATCATGGCGTACAGCCCCGCGCGCTTCATCTTCTGTCCGAAGAAGTTCGCCTCGCCCGCGAGCTTCCCCGCGAGCCACGTGTTCGCGAAGGGAAGAAAGCCCATCCACGCATGGGGGATGTTCCGCCGTTTCGCCATCTTGTACAGCCCGAAGCCGCCCAAAACGAGACAGAGCAGGAAGAGCGCGGAGGCGGCGCCGAATTGCCAATAGGCGACTCTCCAAAGTCCTCCCTCGATGTCGTTGGGGTCGATCACGGGAAACGAACTGACGATCTCGTAGATCACATTGCAAAAGGTGAAAAATTCCATGTTTTCCTCCTGTTATTCCGAAAATAGCGGCGACGCGTATTCCACCCGTTCGAGGGTGAGCCCCTCGGGCGGCATCGTCTTGGCGACGAGGGAGCGTTCCCCCGTCCTGAGCGCGCTCAAAAGCGCGGACGTCGGCTTGCCGCATCCCACGGCGAAGAGCTCGCCCGCGAGGATGCGCACCATGTGGTAGAGAAACCCGTTGCCCGTGACGGCGATCTCATAGAGAACGGCGTCCCCCTCCGCGCGTTCGGCGACGTCGATGGCGTACACCGTGCGGACGGACGTCTTGGCGGAAGAGCCCGTGCTCGAAAACGCCTTGAAGTCGTGTTCGCCCAAGAGGAGCGCCGCCGCCTCGCGCATGGCGTTTACGTCCGCTCTCTCCCCCACCCGCGCCGCATAGCGGCGCAGAAGCGGCATCTCCGTCTCCGCGAAGTAGGCGCGGTAGCGATACGTCTTGCGTTTCGCCTGTCTCGTGCAGTCGAAGCCGTCGGGCGCGCGCACGCTCGAGAGCACCTTCACATCGGGCGGCAGCAGGCGGTTGAAGCATTCGCGGAGCTTCTCCGCGGGGATATGCGTCTCTGCGTCAAACATGCAGACCTGCCCGCGCGCATGCACGCCCGCGTCCGTCCGCCCGCTCGCATAGACCTTGACGGGGCACCCCGCGATCTCCGCCGCCGCGCGTTCCAGCTCCCCCTGCACGGTGCGTTCCTTTCTCTGCCGCTGATAGCCGCTGAAATGCGTGCCGTCGTAGCTGACGAGCAGGGCGTACCTCATACGGGCGCCCCCATATAGACGCGCAGAAGGACCACGCCCGTGATGAGGGCGGCGCCCCAGAAGAAGGCGAGAAGGTCGCGCCATGTGAAGCGGAGCTTCTTATACTTTGTGCGGTTTTTACTGCCCATATAACAGCGGGCGTCCATCGCGTCGCCCAGCTCGTCCGCGCGGCGGAACGCCGAGAGGAGGAGCGGGATGAGGATGGGGACGATCGCCCTCACGCGCTTGATGAGTCCCCCGCTCTCGAAGTCGGCGCCGCGCGCCTTCTGCGCGTTCTTGATGCGCTCCGTCTCGTCCATGAGGATGGGGATGAAGCGCAGGGCGATGCTCATGATGAGCGCAAGTTCATGCACGGGGAAGCGGATCCATTTGAGGGGGGTGAGGAGGCTTTCCAGCCCGTCCGTGAGCGCGACGGGCGTCGTGGTATAGGTGAGCATGGAAGAACAGGTCACGAGCAGCACCAGCCGCGTGACGAGGAAGGCGGAAAAGATGAGTCCCTCCTCGGTGACCTGAAAGATGCCCCAGCTCCAATACACCGTCTCCCCGCGATAGAAGAGCACGTTCAGCGCGGCGGTGAACAGGATGAGAAAGACGACTCCCCGCACCGCGCGGAGCACCTTCCCGAAGGGCACGCGGGAAAAGAGGATGGCAACGAGCAGCACGCCCGCGCACACCGCGAGCCCGTAAAAGTTGCTCGCGAGGAAGATCGCCACGATGAAGGCGATGAGGAAGAGCAGTTTCAGCCGCGGGTCCAGACGGTGCACGAAGGACGGGACGGGATAGTATTGACCGAACGCGACGTCCTTCACGGCTTCCCTCCCATGAGGGCGAGAGTCTTGCGGATGAAGTCCTCCGTCGTAAAGTCGCAGTCGAGGACGACGCCCCGCCGTTCGAGCGCGCGGCACAGCTTCGCCGTGAGCGGGATGTCCAGCCCGAGCTCCGTCAGCTCCTCGGCATGGCGGAAGAGCTCCGCGGGCGGCAGACAGAAGCGCACCTTCCCCTCCGCGAACACGGCGGCGCGGGTGCAGTTCTCGGCGATCTCGTCCATGTCGTGCGAGACGATGATGACCGTCTTGCACCATGTGCTGTGGAGGCGGTGCAACAGCTCCATCACCTCCCGCTTGCCGAGCGGGTCCAAGCCCGCCGCGGGCTCGTCGAGGACGAGCACCTCGGGACGGGTGACGACCACCCCCGCGATGGCGACCCGCCGCTTCTGTCCCCCCGAAAGGTCGAAGGGAGACTTCTCGGCGACCTCGTCGTACTCCATCCCCACCACCGAGAGCGCCTCGCGGACCGCCTTCTCCGTCTCCTCGGCGGTGAGCTTTTTGTCAGAAAAATTTTTGAGCCCGAACGCCACGTCCTCCTTCACCGTCTCGGCGAAGAGCTGATATTCGGGATATTGGAACACCATGCCCACCCGCCTACGGAGGGCGCGGAGGTCTGTCTTTTTTTGGGTGAGATCGAATTCCCCCACGAGGAGCTTGGGCTCATTCGGGGCGGGCGGGCTCTTCTTCCCGCGCTTGCGCGAAGGGGGCAGGCGCAAAAGCCCGTTGAGGTGCTGGACGAAGGTGGACTTCCCGCTCCCCGTATGCCCGAGAATGCCGAAGAACTCCCCCTCCTCGATGGTGAGAGAGACGTCGTCGAGCGCCCGCGTCGCGAAGGGGGACTTGGGCTGATAGGTATAGCTGAGATGTTCGGCTACGATACGCATCGGACGATTTCCTCTGCAAGTTTTTCCGCGTCCAGCGTATCCGCGACGGGCATGCCGCCCGCTTGGAGGCGCTTGCAAATGGCGCCGATGCGGGGCAATGCGAGATTATAGGTGACGAGCTCCTCGTGGCGCTCGAAGATGTCGGCGGGGGTCCCCTCCATCACGATCTCCCCGCGGTTCATCACCACGGCGCGGTCCGCGAGGAGCGCCTCCTCCATGAAGTGGGTGATGAGCACGACGGTGATCTTCTCCTCGCGGTTGAGGCGGAGCACCACGTCCATGATCTCCCTCCTGCCGCGCGGATCGAGCATCGCCGTCGATTCGTCGAGGACCATCACCCGCGGTTTGAGGGCGAGCACGCCCGCGATCGCGACGCGCTGTTTTTGCCCGCCCGAAAGGCGCGCCACCATGGCGGTGCGCAAATCCCGCATGCCGACCGCGCCGAGGGCGAAATCGATGCGCCTCCCGATCTCCTCGCGCGGGGTGCCCACGTTCTCCGCACCGAACGCGATGTCGTCCTCCACGATGGAGGCGACCGTCTGGTTGTCGGGATTTTGGAACACGACCCCCACCTGCCGACGCACGTCGTACAGCGTGTCGTCGGTGAGGAGGGTATCGAATACGCGGATCTCGCCGCCGTCCGCGGCGAGGATGCCGTTCATGAGGCGGGCGAGCGTGGATTTGCCGCTGCCGTTGTGCCCGAGCACGGCGACGAACTCCCCTTCCTCCACCGTGAAATTGAATTTGTTCAGACGGAACGCGCCCTCTCCGTACGAGAACGCCACGTCCTTCATTTCGATTGCGTGCATCTTCCGAAAACGATCCAGATCTTTCCCGTCTATTATACCAAACCGTCCGCGGATTTACAATGAAAATCGCATGAAAACTTTGCATTCGCAAGAAATTTTCCAAACCGTCCGATTTATTTTTTCATTTCGTATTGACTCCGCGCGCGGAAAAAGCTATAATAATTCCGCGGCAGACCCCGCAGGGTTTTGCCGTGCAAAAAATTACATCTTATTATTTATGGAGGTTTTTTGATGACAAAGATGACTATCGACGGCAATACCGCCGCCTCGCACGTCGCTTATGCCTTCTCCGAAGTGGCTGCGATCTACCCCATCACCCCCTCCTCGCCGATGGCGGAATCGGCGGATGAATGGGCGACGCAGGGCAGAGTGAACATGTGGGGTCAGAAGCTCCGCATCACCGAGATGCAGTCCGAGGGCGGCGCCGCGGGCGCCGTGCACGGATCGCTCACCGCCGGCGCGCTCACCACGACGTACACCGCTTCGCAGGGGCTTCTCCTCATGATCCCCAACATGTACAAGATCTCGGGCGAACTTCTTCCCATGGTCATGCACGTCTCCGCCCGCGCGCTCGCGGCGCACTCGCTCAACATCTTCGGCGACCATTCCGACGTGATGGCTTGCCGCCAGACGGGGTTTGCGATGATCGCTGGCTGCTCGGTGCAGGAAGTGATGGACCTCGCGACCGTCGCGCATCTTGCCACCCTCCGCGCCCGCGTCCCCTTCATCAACTTCTTCGACGGCTTCCGCACCTCCCACGAGGTGAGCAAGATCGACGCCATCGACTACGACGAGATGAAGGCGCTCTTCGATAAGAAGGGTCTCGCCAAAGACGTCGCCGAATTCAAGGCGCGCGCGCTCAACCCCGAGCACCCCGTGCAGAGGGGCACCGCGCAGAACGGCGATACCTACTTCCAGAACAGGGAGACCGCGAACAGCTACTATAACGCCACCCCCGCCATCGTGCAGGAGATGATGGACGAGGTCTCGGCGCTCACGGGACGGAGCTACCACCTCTTCGACTATGTGGGCGCTCCCGACGCGGAAGAAGTCGTCGTCATCATGGGCTCGGGCGCAGAGACGGTGGAGGAGAGCATCAACAAGCTCAACGCGCAGGGCAAGAAGTACGGGCTCATCAAGGTCCGCCTGTACCGCCCCTTTGTCTCCGAAGCCTTCGTCGCCGCCATTCCCAAGACGTGCAAGAAGATCGCCGTGCTCGACAGGGCCAAGGAGCCCGGGTCGCTCGGCGAGCCCCTCTACCTCGATGTCTGCACCTCCCTCCTCGAAAAGGGCGTGGGCGGCATCAAGGTCGTGGGCGGAAGATACGGTCTCGGCTCCAAGGAATTCAACCCCTCCATGGTGCTCTCCGTGTATAAGAACCTCGAACAGAAGGAGCCCAAGAACCACTTCACGGTGGGCATCCACGAGGATGTGACGCACACCTCCCTCGATTTCAGCGAGAAGTTCGACGCGGCGCCCGCGGGCTCCACTTCGGCGAAGTTCTACGGGCTGGGCTCCGACGGTACGGTGGGTGCGAACAAGAACTCCATCAAGATCATCGGCGACCATACCGACATGTACGCGCAGGCTTACTTCTTCTACGACAGCAAGAAGTCGGGCGGCATCACGGTCTCCCACCTCCGCTTCGGCAAGACGCCCATCCAGAGCGAATATCTCATCGACGCGGCGGACTTCATCGCCTGCCATAATCCCTCGTATGTCATCCGCTACGACATGGCGACCGATCTCAAAGAGGGCGGCTCCTTCCTTCTCAACGCGCCGTGGACGACGGTGGAAGAGCTCGATAAGAACCTTCCCGCCAAGATGAAGAACCTCCTCGCCGCGAAGCATGCCAAGCTGTATGTGATCGACGCCATCTCCATCGCGCGCAAGCTGGGGCTGGGCGGCAGAACGAACACCATTCTGCAATCGGCGTTCTTCTATATCAACGAACAGATCATGCCCTATGCAGACGCCGTCGAGTACATGAAGAAGATGGCGTACAAGTCCTTCGCGAGAAAGGGCGACGCCGTCGTGCAGATGAACTACAACGCCATCGACAGCGCCAAGGAGAACCTCGTGAAGATCGAGATCCCCGCCTCGTGGGCGACCACGTCGGAGGGCGCCGAGATGGTGAAGCTCGCCGACAACGACTACTTCCGCTCCGTCATCGCGCCCATCCTCGCGCTCGAGGGCGACAAGCTCCCCTCCTCCGCGTTCAATGCGGACGGCACCGTGCCCACCGGCACCACCAAGTTCGAGAAGCGCGGCGTCGCCGTCACCGTTCCCAAGTGGGTGAAGGAGAACTGCGTGCAGTGCAACCAGTGCGCCTTCGTCTGCCCGCACGCGTGCATCCGTCCCGCCCTCGTGCAGAGCGGCGCGGAGAGACCCGCCGACTTCGAGACCAAGCCCGCGACGGGCGTTCCCGGCTATGAGTTCCGCATGCAGGTGAGCCCGCTCGACTGCATGGGCTGCGGCGTCTGCGCCGAGGTCTGCCCCGGCATGAAGGGCAA
>CANPXX010000060.1 GCA_947587085.1 uncultured Clostridia bacterium
TCCGTTTCCTCGATCCCCCGCTCCATGAGTTCGTTCCCACCGAAGAGGCGGATATCGAAGCGCTCGCCAAGGCGCAGGGCAAGACGGTCGCACAGATCAAGCAGATCATCTCCGACCTGCACGAGTTCAACCCCATGATGGGTCACCGCGGATGCAGACTTTGCGTCACCTATCCCGAGATCGCCGTCATGCAGACGAAGGCTGTCATCAAAGCCGCCATCGCCGTGCAGAAGCGCCACAGAGATTGGAAGATCGTCCCCGAGATCATGATCCCGCTCACGGGCGAAGTGAAGGAGTTGAAGTTCGTCAAGGACATCGTCGTCAAGACGGCGGATGCGGTCATCAAAGCCGCGCACTGCCGCTTGAAGTACGAGGTCGGCACGATGATCGAGATTCCCCGTGCGGCGATCACCGCCGACGAGATCGCGAAGGAGGCGGAGTTCTTCTGCTTCGGCACCAACGACCTCACGCAGATGACCTTCGGCTTCTCCCGCGACGACGCAGGCAAGTTCCTCCCCGCCTACTATGCGAACAAGATCTATGAGAGCGATCCCTTCGCGCGCCTCGATACGACGGGCGTCGGCAAGCTCATGGATATGGCGGTGCGCCTCGGCAAGAAGACGCGCAGAAAGCTCCACACGGGTATCTGCGGCGAGCACGGCGGCGATCCTTCGTCCATCGAGTTCTGCCACAACATCGGTCTGAGCTATGTCTCCTGCTCGCCTTTCCGCGTCCCGATCGCTCGTCTCGCGGCGGCACAGGCAAATATCAAGAACCCGAGAAAGTAAATCGTTGCTTTTCACAAAAAACCGTCACATCTGTGACGGTTTTTTGTTGTATGGACGATCAAAAAAATTTTATTTCTTTATTCGATGATTGGACTATTGACAATCATTTATAACATTTAGTATAATTGGTAACGATACTAAATGTTATATTGTGAAGCGAGAAATGACCGATCTGCTTCGATTCATCGGAAACTGCGCGGGCATCGGCTAAAATGAGTTTGCGGCTGAACCTCGTATGGCTTTTGCCGACTACATTTTGGACTCGATCGATAGAGCACAATATTCGTATATTGTCAAAGTTATGGCGAGGGGCGATATAAAACGCAGGCTTTTCGCCTGCGCAGAGCATGTTCTTGGATCCGTTGGGGTCAAGATCAAAAACGGAATGAGCAAGCGTTGACTTTTTTCGGGACCGATGTGCTGGACCCGTTTCAACAATTTGCAAGATAAATTTGAAAAAACTCCCACTGCGGGAGAAGGAAAAACAATCGGAGGAAAAAATTATGGATGCAAACCTTATTAACTCACAAGCAAGCGATTTAAGCCGTAAACTCAACCGTGCGATACGCCACTCGATTCGTTATAGCGGACCCGGTCGTTTACAGGAGCCTGATTATGTTGCACTGCTTACTGAACATTTTACGCCTTGCTTGGAGCATATATTAGGCACAACTTTTCCGCAATACATATTTGACGTGGGAGGCATTTTTTGCCATCAAAGCCCGAAAGTGTCGTATTCCGCGCGAAGCAAGTCTCCGGAACTCGGCGATATTCTTTTTGTGTATATAGAAGAAGATGCCGATGGCAGCGCACGGTACAATTCGCTGCTGCTACAAGCTAAAATGATTGAGGATAAATACCCAAAAAGTGTAGGTCAGAATGAGCAACATCAACTGTATTTGTATCAAAAATGGCCCAAATTCACTTATATAACCCCCTCGGAATTGGCAAAGATGAATGCGGCAAGAGACATTCAACCCAAAACAATAAACGATGGCGCACAGTATCTGCTTATTAACCCACAGAACAGGAGCTATTGCTGTGATTGCCGCTGCGATTGTTGCTGTGATTGCCGCAAGACTAACATTTGTAATGGAATCGTAACGGACGATTGCGAGAAAAAGTTTTTTATGGGCTGCGCTGTCCCGGCACAAACATTGATCGTGGACAAGTGTCTGTCGTGGGAGTTGCTGGATTTTTTGAAATTCAAGGCGGGTAGAACGTTTGAGGAAGATCCCTTCCATACACAAGATGATTGGACTAAGATGATATGGGATTTGCTGAGCAACAGTTGGAGATTATATAATAGAAGAAAAAATATAAATTATATAAATAAAAATCGCGGTGTGTTTGCTTCAAGCGGCGGCTTTTCTCAAACGACCCTTGCAAAAAAGTTGGATAGCGTGATGAATCAGTTGAATTCCACAAATGACAATGACAACGATCCTGCCGAAGAGAATGAGAGCGGTGTGTCGGTTATTGTAATCGAATGTAAACAAAACAATAACAAGAGAATATATTGACGCGGCACGATGAAATTTTCGGACAATGACAGCCGGATCCCCCGGTAATGACAGTCGGCGAGGAGCATATCAAATTCGCAAATGCATTTGTGTTTAAAACGCCTGAAATCGGTACTCCTTCGCGTTCCCATTTGGAACTGTTTGTCGGGGAAATTGTCGCTTGGAGGGAGCCATAAGTATTATTGTAATACTACAATGTTCGCCCCTTGTAAGTAGTACAGCGGCACAGGCGAACATCAAGAATCCGAGGAAGTAAGGTATATTCGCCGTGAGGCGAGCGTACCGACGAACGAAACAGCAAGTAAAAGTTACGCCCTCCCATACGGGAGGGCGTGATTTTTAACCTCTCATGTTGCCTCGCGCGCAGCGCGCCCCGCTCGTTTTAGTCAAGCACCCGCCAAAGTGCCGTTTTGATTTTTTGCCCCGTTTGGACTTGTTTGATTTGCGCTTCTATGCTATAATCATATTATGATAAACAGGAATTTTTCGGAGAAGCGTATGAGGAAAATATTATCTGTCGTTTTGGAAGCCGCAAAAGTGTTCTTGAATGTGCTTATGGGGGCATTGTGCTTCATAAAAATTGACCACGACGTTGCTCACCTTCCCAATGCCGAGGGCGGGATTGGGAAGGTCGACTATTTTTATAGTATTTATGACAAACTCGTGAGGGAAGAACTGCAATTTCTCGTCTATCTTGCTCTTGCTGTGATGGCAATTTCCGTAGTGCTCTCGGTTTTTACTTTCCTTGTCAAAGACAATCGCAAAATAAAAATAGCGAGCCATATCATATTTGCAGTTTCGGCTTTATTCTTTCTCGTCTTGCTTTTTTATACCATGCAAATCCAATACAGGTATTGATTATAATTTCAATTTAGCAAGAAAGGCGAGGGCGGTTGTCCTCGCTTTTTGCTAAAAAAGAACGCAAGCTGAAATGATTCAACTTACGTTCAACGTGGTGCACCCGGCGGGAATCGAACCCACAACCTTCGCCGTCGGAGGGCGACACTCTATCCAATTGCGCTACGAGTGCATCGATGATCGGGTCTATCTGCCCGAGATTTCCTTCATTATAGCATATCCCGCGGAAAAATGCTTTATATTTTGACGCGAATATGGTAAAATAAAGAAAAATTTTTCGGGGGTGTGCGATGCAGACGGTAGTCGTGGGCATGAGCGGCGGCGTGGACAGTTCGGTGGCGGCGCTTTTGTTGAAACGGCAGGGGTATCGCGTGATCGGGCTCTTCATGCGCAATTGGGAAGAGCGCGACGAAAACGGCGTCTGCACGGCGGAGGACGACTTCGAGGACGTCAAGCGCGTGTGCGACCGTCTCGATATCCCGTACTATGCCGTCAACTTTGCGCGCGAATACGAGGCGCGCGTGTTCTCCCGTTTTCTCGAAGAATACCGCGCGGGCAGGACGCCCAACCCCGACGTTTTGTGCAACCGCGAGATCAAGTTCGGTCCCTTCAAGGAGTATGCGGAAAAGCTGGGCGCCGACTTCATCGCGACGGGGCACTACTGCGGCGTCTCGCACGAGGGCGGCGTCCACCGCCTGTTGAAGGCGAAGGACGCCGGAAAGGACCAGACCTATTTCCTCAACCAGCTCACGCAGGACCAGCTCTCCAACGTGCTCTTCCCCCTCGCAGGACTCGAGAAGGGGGAGGTGCGCGCCATTGCGCGGAGCGAGCGGCTCCCCACCGCTTCGAAGCGGGACTCGACGGGCGTCTGTTTTATCGGCGAGCGCAACTTCCGCACCTTCTTGCAGGGATACCTCCCCGCCCAACCGGGGGAGATCCGCACGTTGGACGGCACCCTCGTGGGGGAGCACATCGGACTCATGTACTACACCATCGGGCAGCGCCGCGGGCTGGACCTCGGCGGGCGGAAGGGGGAGGACGGCAGATGGTTCGTGGTGAAAAAGGACGTTCCGTCCAACACGCTCTATGTCTCCCACGGCGACGAGAGCCCGCTCTATTCCGAGAGCTGTACGGTTTCGGGGATGAACTTCATCCCCGCCCCCTTCGACGAGGCGGAGTGCTATGCGAAGTTCCGCTATCGGCAGGAGGAACAGCGGGTGCGGGTGAAGCGGCGCGGGGAGGACGGGTTGACGATTCAATTCGAGGAGCCTCAGCGCGCCGTCACCTCGGGGCAATACGCCGTATTGTACGACGAGCGGCAGTGCCTCGGCGGCGGCGTGATCGATTGAACGGTCGGTGGCGCTTTGAAAAAGCAAAAAGGAAGGTATAAAGTTTGTACCTTCCGTCAATACCTTTCCTGCCGACGGGCAGGGAGGGAAAACGATGAAAAAGACGATCGCGATCATAGCGCTTCTGGCGGGCATTTTGGGACTTGCTTTCGCGTTTGCGGGGGGCGCGCAGGGGAGCGGGGAGGCGAATGCCTATCTGCGCATGCACATCCGCGCGGATTCCAACGAGGCGGAGGCGCAGGCGGTGAAGTATCTTGTGCGGGACGAGGTGGTGCGCTTCCTTACGCCCACCGTGGCGGCGTGCGAGACCAAGGCGGAGGCGATGCGCTCCATCGGGGAAAAGCTCGATGCGATCGAGGAGGTCGCGGAGGGCGTGTTGCGGCAGAACGGATTCTCGTACGGCGCGCGGGCGAGTCTGCGGCGGGAACAATTCCCCACCCGCGTGTACGATTCGGTGACGTTGGAGGCGGGCGTGTACGACGCGCTCATCTTAGAGCTCGGCTCGGGCAAGGGGGACAATTGGTGGTGCGTCGTCTATCCTCCGCTCTGCTTTTCGGGGGGCAATGCGAACATCGTCTATCGCAGTAAGATCGCCGAGATCATCCGAAATTTCTTCGCAAAATAGAGGACGCCCTCCCCGAACGGGGAGGGCGCCGAAATATTTTTAAGAAAGATATTGTTTGAGCTCCTTGATGACGAGGTCGGCAATGTAGCGGCACCCGCGATGGGTGGGGTGCACGCCGTCGGTGGTGAATTGCGCGGGGTCGATATCCTGCGTCACGCCCGTGAACACTTCGTCGAGGGGGATGAGGGGCAATGCGTTTGCCTCGGCGATATCGCCGATCGCCGCATTGAATTGCGCGAGGTAGGGGCGGAACCGCTGTTTATCGCCCATTTTGAGCGCATAGGGTTGGACGAGGATGAGCTTCGCACCGCACCCGAGGATGGCGGAGACCAGCTCGCCGTAGTTCTGGCGGAAGCGCTCGGGCGAGACTTCCTCGCCGCTCGAGAAGCGGCACCAGACGTCGTTCACGCCCACCTGCAAAAAGACGATGTCGGGCTTTTCCGCGACGACGTCCCGCTCCACGCGTGCAAGCAGGTCTTGCGTGCGCTCGCCGCCCACGCCGCGGTTGAGGATCTCCAGCTCGGCGTCGGGGTAGAGAAGGCGCAACTTCCCCGCCGCGATCTTCACATAGCCCGCGCCAAGGTCGGCGGGGTCGAGCAGATTTCTTCCCGATTCCGTGATGGAATCGCCAAAAAATACGATCTTCATGGTGCGCCTCACTTCAAGAATTTTTCCCGATACATTTCGAGACATTTGCGGATGATCTCCACAGCCTCGTCGCGGTGGGCGATCTCGCGGACCGTCGTCTTCTTGTGTTCGAGCGTCTTATAGACCTCGAAGAAGTGCATCATTTCGTCGAACACGTGTTTGGGCAGCTCGTGAATGTCGTAGTAGCCGTTATAGGTGGGATCCTTGTGGGGGATGGCGATGATCTTCTCGTCGAGCATGCCGCCGTCGATCATCTTGATGACGCCGATGGGATAGCAGTTGACGAGGGTCATGGGATAGATCGCCTCGTTGGTGAGCACGAGGACGTCGAGCGGGTCGCCGTCGTCCGCAAAGGTGCGGGGGATGAACCCGTAGTTGGCGGGGTAGACGGTGGAGGTGTAGAGCACGCGGTCCAGCTTCAGAATGCCCGTCTCTTTGTCGAGCTCGTATTTCGTCTTGCTCCCCTTCGGGATCTCGATGAGCGCTTCGAAGGTGTTGGGCTTGATGCGCTCCTCGCTGATATCATGCCATATATTCATGGTCCTGCTCCTTATCTTTCTCCTATTTTAACACATTTCGAGGGCATAGGCAATATATCGAACAAAATTTTTTGCGAATTTTTTGCGTTTGCGGGAAATATACTTTGACATTCTCCGAAAAGTGTGTTATATTGTTAGAGCGCCTCGGGAGAACATTCTCGCGTCGCACAGCCCAAATCGATTTAAGGATGCAGAAGTACCCAAGAGGCTCAAGGGGCTCCCCATTAAGGAGAGTAGTGCCGGTTACGGTAGCACGAGTTCGCCCCGACCGAGGCTTCTGAATGTTTTTCTAAGGTCGGCACGAGCGCGGAGCGCG
>CANPXX010000061.1 GCA_947587085.1 uncultured Clostridia bacterium
CGGAGGAAGCTCCCGCAGGGCCCGTCGAAGAGCCCGCCCCCGTCGCGGAGGAAACTCCCGCCGAGCCCGTCGAAGAGCCCGCTCCCGTTGTAGAGGAGACTCCCGCAGAGCCCGTCGAAGAGCCCGCTCCCGTCGCGGAAGAAGCTCCCGCCGAGCCCGTCGAGGAACCCGCTCCCGTCGAGCCCGTCGAGGAACCCGCTCCCGTCGCAGAGGAAGCTCCCGCGGAGAAGAAGGAGGAAGTGAAGCCCGCGCCGAAGAAGAGTGCGAAGCCTCAGCCCGCCAAGAAGCCCGCGCCGAAGAAGGACGTAAAGCCGCAACCTGCCAAGAAGGCAGCGCCCGCGCCCGTTCCCGAGAAGAAACCCGCGCCCGAAAAGAAGCCGGCGCCCGAGAAGATCTCCGCCGCCAACGGCAAGTGGACCATCTACAAGTCCAACGGCAAGTATGCCTTCCGTCTCGTCGCCTCCAATGGCGAGGTGATGCTCACGAGCAGCGTCCCCTACGCCTCGTTGCAGAGCGCAAAGACGGGCATCCAGACGTACAAGACGAACATCGCCAAGGCGGAGAACGTGCAGATCGAGGAGACCAAGAGCGGCAGCTTCTTCGTGCGCATCCTCAACGCGCGCGGCGCCCTGCTCGCCAACAGCGCCGACTACAAGTCCCGCTCGAGCTGTGAGAGCGCGGCGGAGTCCATCAAGCGCTGGGCGACAACGGACGCCGTCGAGGTCGCCGAGGGCGAGGAATGACAGAATAGCCCTCCGCACAATCGGATAGGCATGACGCAACGGAGAAACGCAGGTTTCTCCGTTGTATCGTTCTCCCCCAAACTTTGCGAAAATTTTCCGAAATCTTTTGTTCGACAGTTGACATTCTTTTTCGACAAGTGATACAATATAATGTGCTATGATGTTTTACGATCATTTTGACGAGAGCCAGATCGCGGGCATCTTCACCCTGCCCCACTTCATCGTTTTGGCGTTCTATTTCGTGCTGTTCGTCGTTGCGCTCGTCCTCTCGCGCAAGATGCGCGAAGAGACGGTCGTCCGCGTCACCTTCGGCACGGCGATCGCCGTGACTGCGATGGAGATTCTGAAAATGTCCCTTCGCATCGCGAAGCACTCGCCCGCGGACCAATGGTTGCCGCTGTACTTTTCCAGCCTCTTCATCTATGCCTCGTGGCTGAGCCTGTCCAAGAACCGCACGCTCCGCACGACGGGCATCACCTTCATGTCCTTCGGAAGCACGACGGCGGGCGTGTGCTACGCCTTCTATCCCTCCACCTCCCTGCTCCGCTACCCCATCTGGCACCCCGCCTCCATCCACGGGCTGCTGTACCATTGGCTCATCCTCTATGTGGGAGCGCTCACGCTGTGGAAGCGGTTCCGCCCGGAGGCGAAGAACTTCTGGCATTTCTTCGTGTTCGTGACGGCGTTCACCATCCCCGCCTTCATCTGCAACGAGATCTGGGACTTCAACCTCATGTTCATCGGCAAGCCCTTCGCCCTTCCCCCGCTCCAATTCCTGTACGACGCCTCGCCCTACCTCTATGCGGCGGTCGTGTATGTGGCACAGACCATCGCCCTCTATTGGGTATGGTTCGGCTGTTACAAGCTGGTGCGCCGCCTCGAAACGCGGCGGCACGGCGCCCCTTCGCCCGACGAACAGACCCAATCTGCCTGAAAAGGCCCCCGCCACCGAGGCGGGGACCTTTTTGAATTTGGGCGCGTCCATCATGGACGCGCCCCCTTTTTCTTTCTCACCGCTTGATCTCGCGGGAGGCGAGGATGCGCGCGAACACCTCCGCGAGGGCGTCGGTATCCGCCTCCTCCAACCTGCCCTCGTCCGCAAGGCGCGCCACGGCGGGATCGACGGGAAGGCGCGCGGTCGAAGGGATTCGGAACGCCGCGGCGAGCTCCTCCGCGCGGCTCTTGCCGAAGAGCTCGTGCCGCTGTCCGCAGGAGGGGCAGACGAAATAGCTCATGTTCTCCACGAGCCCGAGCACGGGCACCTCCATCATGGACGCCATATTCACCGCCTTCTTCACGATCATGCCGACGAGGTCCTGCGGGGTGGCGACCACCACGATGCCGCTCAAAGGGATGCTCTGAAAGACGGAGAGAGGCACGTCGCCCGTGCCGGGGGGCATGTCGATGAACATGATGTCGATCTCGTCCCACACCACGTCCGTCCAGAATTGCACCGCCGCCCCCGCGATGAGCGAACCGCGCCATACCACGGGGTCGTCGTCGTGTTCGAGCAGGCTGTTCATGGAGATGAGCTTGATGCCGCCCGCCGTCTCCACGGGATAGATCTCCCCGTCCGTGCCCGTCGCGCGCGCGCTCACGCCGAACGACTTGGGGATGGAAGGTCCCGTGATGTCGGCGTCGAGGAGGGCGACGCGCAGTCCCATGGCGCGCGCGCGCACCGCGAGCAGGGAAGCGACGAGGGATTTCCCCACGCCCCCCTTCCCGCTCGCCACCGCGACGACGCGGTGCACATACGTCTTGGCGTGCGGCGCCTTGATGAAGGAGTTCTTGTTTCTCGTTCCGCAATTGCTTGCGCAGGCGGAACAGTCGTGCGAACAATCTGCCATACCTTACCTCTGTTGTCTTTGATTGAGGGCGTAATATCTGCCCTTTTGTTGCATCAGCTGTTCGTGCGAGCCCTCCTCCGCGATGCCCTTATCCGCGATGTAGAGAATGCGGTCCGCCTTTCGGATGGTGGAGAGACGGTGCGCCACGATGAACGCCGTCTTTCCCTCGAGGATGCGCTCCAACGCCTGTTGGATGAGGAGCTCCGTCTCCGAATCGATGGAGCTCGTCGCCTCGTCCAGGATGACGATCTTGGGGTCTTTGAGAATGATGCGGGCGAAGGAGACGAGCTGTTTCTCCCCCGCCGAGAGTCCCTCCCCGCGCTCGGCGAGGCAGTGGGCGTACCCGTCGGGGAACCGCCGCGCGACGCGGTCGCAATAGATCGCCTCCGCCGCCGCGATGCACTCCTCGTCCGTCGCCCCGGGACGGGCATAGCGGATGTTGTCGAGGATGCTCCCCTTGAAGATGAAGGGCTCCTGCATGAGCACGCCGATCTCCCGCCTGAGAGAATGCAGCGTCACGTCGCGCACGTCCTCGCCGTCCACGCGGACGGCGCCCGCCTGTACGTCGTAGAAACGGGTGAGAAGGTTGATGACCGTCGTCTTGCCCGCGCCCGTCGGACCGACGAGGGCGATCTTCTCCCCCTCGCGCACATGGAGATCGAAGTGTTCGAGCACGTTGATCCCCTTCTCGTAGGCGAAGGTCACATCGTCGTAGTCCACCCTGCCGCGGATCTCTTTGAGCTCCTTGGCGCCCGCGCGGTCGTAGATGGTCACGGGCGTATCCACCGTCTCATAGATGCGTTCGAGATTGGCGGAGACCTGCGAGAGCTGTTGGAGCATGGCGGAGAGCTGTAACAGAGGCTCCGAACACAGCGAGGTATAGAGCAGGAAGGCGATCACGGTGCCCGCCATCGCGGCGTTCCCCGCAAAGACGAGGGTGAGCGACACGGCATAGAGCGCCAGCGTGCCCGCGTTCCAGAAGAGCTCGGAGATGGGCGCGTTGAGCTCGTTGCGCCGCACGATCTGCATCCACGTACGGGCGCTGTCCTCCTGCAAATCGCGGTACACCGTGCGGTTGTATTCCGAACGGTTGTAGTTCTTGATGACCTTCTCACCCATGATGGACTCGACGATGAAGGCGTTGCGGTTGCTGTTCTTGGCGCGGTGCTTGCGGAAGAGCCGCCGCACCGTCCGCTTCACCAAAAAGACGCAGACGGTGAGCGGAAGGACCGCGGCGTACACCACCGCCGTCAGAAGCGGACTCAAAACGAGCATGAACACCGTGGCGACCAGAATTTTGAGGATGTCCACGATGAAGTTGAGCAGATATTCGGTGAAGAAATCGGCGAGCTCGTTCACATACTCCGTCACGCGGATGGAGATCTTGCCGGCGGGGCGGCTGTCGTAATATTCGAAGGGGAGCTCCTGCAAGTGTTCGAAGATCTCCCGCCGCACCTCCGCGATGATGCCGTGCCCTAACGTTCCCATGATGAGGCGGTGGAAATAGGGCAAGACGGCGGTGAGCACGCCCAATACGCCCAATCCCGCGAGGTAGAGCGCGAGAGTCGCCGTCCGCCCCTCCTCCATGCCCAACACGTCGTTGACGACGGAGCGGATGAGCACGGGCGGCACGAGCGCCACCACCGACGAGGCGGCGAGCAAAATGAGCGCGAGAAGGAAGAGCTTCTTGTGCGGGAGCACCCGCCGCAGGATGCGCTTGAAGTAGCGGAGATCGACGTGGTCGGTCTTGACCTCTTCGTCCATGAAATAGGTATTGCGCTTCATCACAGCTCCCCCCTTCCGTATGAGCTGTCGTCGAGCTGTCCGTCGCTCGTCTGCAACCGCCAGATGGCGGCAAACGCGCCGTCTGCGGCGATGAGCTCCTCCGCCGTGCCCCGCTCCGCGATCTCCCCGTCGCGCAGGTAGATGATCTCGTCGCAGTCCATCACCGAGGACACGCGGTGGGTGGCGATGAGGAGCGTCTTATCGGGGCAGTCCTCTTTGAGGGAGGCGAGCACCCGCTTCTCCGTCGCCATATCGAGGGCGGAGGAGGCGTCGTCGAGGATGAGGACGGGCGCTCCCTTGATGAGGGCGCGCGCGATGGAGATGCGCTGTTTCTGCCCGCCCGAGAGCCCCACGCCGCGCTCCCCCACCACGGTGGCGTATCCCTCTTCGAGCTTCTCGATGAAGCGCGCGGCTTGCGCCGTCTCCGCCGCCGCGAACACCTCCTCTTCGGTGCACGTGTCGGGGCGCGCGAAGGCGATGTTGGCGTCCACCGTATTGGAGAAGAGAAAGACGTCCTGAAAGACGTAGGCGTATTCGGCGCGCACCGCCTCGAGGGGATAGTCGCGCACGTCCTGTCCGTCGATGCGCACCGCGCCCGACGTGAGGTCGAAGATTCGGGAGAGCGATTTCAGAAGCGCCGACTTGCCGCTCCCCGTCCCCCCCATCACGCCCAATTTCTTGCCGTAGGGGAGGTCGATGTCGATGTGGCGGAGCACTTCCTTCTCCCCGAGCACGAGGGAGGCGTTCTCCACCCTGATGTGCGGGCGGGGCGACGCGACGAGCGCGGACGGGCAGTCGGGCACGGCGCTCTCCTCGGTGAGAAATTTTTTGAGCCGTGCGCCCGAGACGAGCTGGTTCTGCATCATGAAGCAGGAGCGCGAGATCTGCGTGATGTGCAGGATGATCTTGGTCACATAGGTGGTCGCGGCGGTGAGGCTGCCCAAGGCGATGTTGCCCGAGAGCACGAGGAGGATGGCGACGATGACCGTCCCCACATAGCCGATCTGCTGGAATCCCATGAAGATGGAATTGTACTTGGCGGTGAGGCGCACCTCCTTCACGCTGTAATCGTACACCCGCCTGTTGCAGACGTCGAATTTTTCGAGTTCCCTCTCCTCCGCGCCGAAGGAGCGCACGATGCGCACCGCGTCGATGTTCTCCTGCACGTCTAAATTGATGGCGGAATATCCCTCGCGGATGGCGCGGAACAGCTTGCGCGCGCGGGACAGATAGCGGATGAGCGCCGCCACGAAGAAGGGCGTGATGCAAAGAGGGATGAAGAGCAGGTAGAGATGGAGGGAAGCGAGCACGGCGATGGAGACGCCGATCATGAGCACACTGTCGAAGAGGTTCATGAAGATGCGCGAATACATCTCCTTGAAGATGATGGTATCGCGGTTCATGGTGGTGAGCAGTTCGCCCATGTTGTAGTGCGAAATGGTCTCGCCGTCCAATTCGAGGAGCTTGCGGTACGTCTCCTCGCGGAGGGTGCACTCCATGCGCAGTCCGCACCATTGGAAGGTCACGTTCTTGCAGTAGAGAAAGATGATGCGGAGCAGGAAGAG
Source organism: uncultured Clostridia bacterium (assembly GCA_947587085.1). GTDB lineage: Bacteria > Bacillota > Clostridia > Christensenellales > Borkfalkiaceae > Gallimonas. The sequence continues at coordinate 5,941 of CANPXX010000061.1, forward strand.
CCCGCCGAAGATGAGCGCGAGATTGCCGAAGAGCTGCCATGTGCGCGGCGCGCCGAGCGTCCCCTCGAAGAGAAAGGCAAAGAGCCCCGGTTCGGGCGGAGACGCGGGGTCGTAGGAGATGATATAGTCGATGATCCCCGCGCTCACGAGGGGGATGGCGAGGTCGCACAAAATCGCGACGAGGCTGAAAAATTTCGCAAGAAGGGAGAGCGGCAGATACCGCTTCCAATACTTCATGCCAAACTTGAAAGTGTCCATGGATTTTCCTCAGACCGCATTTATTGTATCACGTTTTTCGGCGTATGACAAGAATTTCGCACGCGGACCGCATAGAAATCAAGTGAAATTTTCTCCGCGCCGAAGGGACGGCTGAGCCCCCTCCCCCATTTTGCGTCCCTTCCGCAGCGCCGCGGGGAAAACTTGTTAAAAAGCGGGAAAATCGCTTGCAAAATCGTGCGGAATGGGATATACTAAAACTGCTGTGATAGGCGGGGAGTTAGCGGTGCCCTGTATCTGCAATCCGCTATAGCAGAGCCGAACGCTTTTCTCGGTGC
>CANPXX010000062.1 GCA_947587085.1 uncultured Clostridia bacterium
GGTGTGAAGGCGGGTCGTGAGCGTATAGCGCGAGAGGATCTTTGCGAGAGTCAGCACCTTCTCTTTCGCGCCCTCGTTGGTATAGGGATAGCTATGGAAGTGCAGAAGATCGACGCTGAGCCCCCGCTTCGCCATCATGTAGCCCGCCACGGGGCTGTCGATTCCGCCCGAGATGAGGAGGAGCCCCCTCCCGCCCGTTCCCACGGGCATGCCGCCCGCGGCACGGTCGAAGCGGGAAAAGACGAGCGCGGTCCCGTTTTCGCGCACATCGATATACACCGTGCGGTCGGGAGCGTGCACGTCCACTTTGAGCGCGGGACGGGCGGCGAGCAACCTCCCCCCGATGCGCGCGCTGATCTCGGGCGAGGTAAGAGGATACTGCTTGTAGGCGCGGTGCGTCTCCACCTTGAACGTGCCCGTCTGCGGCGCGACGCGCTCCGCCGCGGCATAGATCTCGTCCATCCCGCTCCCGACGAGGTAGCCGATGGAATAGGAATGCACGCCGAACACGCGGGAGACACGCTCGGCGGCTTCCTCCGCCCTCCCCTCCTCGAACTTCTCCACGAGCCAACGCCCGCTCGTGCGGTGCAATTCGTGCCGCATCCCTTTGAGCGCCTTTTCGAGATTGACGGTGAGCGCCCGCTCGAAATACCCGCGATTCTTTCCCTTCAAATGAATTTCCGCATAGCGGATGATGACAACTTGTTCCATCTTACACCCGTTCCCCGTATTCCTTTGCGACCGCGTTCATCGCGCGCGCCGCCTCCGCCGCTTCCTCCTCCGAGGTCGCCTGTGAAAAACTCACGCGCAACGCCCCGTCCAGCACGTCCTCTCCCCAGCCGCACGCCGTCAGAACGCGGCTGAAACGGTTCTTGGAAGCGCACGCGCTCCCCGTTCCGAGGCATACGCCCCGCTCGAAGAGCATGCGCTGCAAGACTTCCCCGCGCATGCCCGCCGCCGAAACGGCGAGGATGTAGGGCGTCCCGTCCGCTGGAGAGACGCGGCGGAACAGCGCCTTGTCGAGCCACTCCCAGAGCCGCTCGCGCAGAGCGAGAAGGCGGGCGCCCTCCCGTTCGAGCGCGCCGAACTGCTCCTCCGCGGCATAGGCGAAAGCCGCGATGCCGAAGGTGTTTTCGGTGCCGCTCCTCAGTCCGTTCTCCTGCCCCCCGCCGTGCAGATAGGGCGGGAGCGCGAGCGACTTCCGCTTGATGAGGGCGCCCGTCCCCTTTACACCGCCGATCTTGTGCGCGCTCACCGAATAGAGGTCCACCTCCTTGGGCAGACGGACGTTCACCTTCCCGAACGCCTGTACGCCGTCGGCATGGAAGAGGGTGCGTGGATTCTTCTCCTTCACCGCGCGGGCGAGCGCCGCAATGTCGTTCACCGCGCCCGTCTCGTTGTTCACATGGACGACGGAGACGAGCGACGTCTTGTCGTCCACAAGGCGCAACAGCGCCTCCGCATCCACCCTCCCGTCGCGCAGGACGGGCGCAAACCGCGGCTCGACGCTGCGGTTTTTCAGTTCGAGGAAACTGCGGTAGACCGCCGCGTGCTCCCCCGCCGTCGTGACGGCGTTCCCCCGCCGCGCCCCCGCCAGAACGGCGTGGTCGTCCGCCTCCGTCCCGCCCGAGGTAAAGACGAGCTCGAAGCGCTCCGCATCGGCAACGGCGGCGAGAAGCTCCCCGCGGAAGGCATTGAGCTTGGCGCGCACGGCAAAGCCCCCGCCGTACAGCGCGGAGGGATTGTAGAAGAGCTCTTCGTGAAACGCCTGTGCCCGCTCGAGCGCGCGGCGGCGCGGACGGGTGGTGGCGGCATTGTCGAGATAGATCATTTATTTCTCCAACTTGTTTCTCCCCGCGGCAAAGACGAGGTGCTCGAGGAGCGCCTCCCTGCATTCGAGGACATAGACTTTCTTGCTGATGGAGTCCGAATAGAGGATATAGACGAACGTCTTGCCCTCGGCGGGCGTCTTGTTGGGCGTGAGCCGTATCGGCTTTCCGTCCAGCCCCCGAAGGGCGTTTTGGTAGCTCTCGCGGTCGCACCAGCCGAGGCGGAGCATGTGGTCCGCCTGCAATGTGACGAGGTATTTCCGTCTCCTGCCGTTGTACACCTTGGTGACGCGCAATTCGTCCTCCACGAAGGCGTAATCGTAACTCACGTTGAGGCGGTTGCGGACGAACCAAAAGACGAGCCCGACGCCGAGCAGGGCGAGGATGAGGAGCGTCCACGTAACGATGACGAAGAAGCGCGGAAGCCCCTCCATCTCATCGACCGCGCCGCCGATCACGCGGAAGGAGAGAAACCCCGCCACGAGGACCAGCACGAAAAATACGATGGCGACGACCTTGAAAAACTGATTGAGCTTCGCCTCTTGAACGCTCTTTAAGGAGGAGGCGCTCTCCTCGTACAGACCTTCTCGCGCCATTAGAATTCCACCCTCCCTTCATAGATCTTTTCCACGTTGCCCGTGAGGGTCACCCTGCCGTCCGAAGCGTAGCGGACGAAGAGGTCGCCCCCCTTCAACTTGACCGTGATGTCGGTATCCCGCTTGCAATATCCGTTGAGGACGCAGGCGACCGCCGCCGCCGCCGCGCCCGTGCCGCACGACCACGTTTCGCCGTTCCCCCGCTCCCATACGCGCATCTTGATGGTGCTCTCGTTGACGACGCGGATGAACTCCACGTTGGTGCGTTGGGGGAAATACTTGCTCGATTCGATCTTGGGTCCGACCGTTTTGACGGGCACGTCGTCCACCTTGTCGCAGAAGATGACGCAGTGAGGATTGCCGAGATTGACGAGGGTGACCTTGTACTCCGTCCCGTCGATCTCCATCGGCTGTCCCACGATTCTTTCCCCCCGCCATACGGAGGGAATGCGCGCGCCGCGCAGTTCCGCGACGCCGAGATCGACGCTCGCCGAGGAGACGACGCCGCCGAAGGAATACACCTTCACGTTCTTGATGCCGCTCCCCGTCTCGATCGCCATGTTCTCGCGGGGGACGATCTTGTTGTCGTACAGGTACTTCGCCACGCAGCGGATGGCGTTCCCCGCCATGAGCCCCTCCGAGCCGTCCTGGTTGAAGATGCGCATGCGCGCGTCCGCTACCTCCGACCGCTCGATGAGCACGATGCCGTCTCCCCCGATCCCATAGTGGCGGCTGACGAAGTTCACCGCCAAAGATTCGGGGCAGGTGATCTTGCCCTCCATGTCGTCGAAATAGATGTAGTCGTTCCCGCACGACTGCATCTTGGTGAAATTCAGCTTGGTCTTTTCGGTGCGCAGGTGGTTGATGTCCACGAGCTCGGTGTTGTATTCGGTGAATTTGCTCGCGATGATGTCGCAGAGCGCGTTGGCTGTGTCGAGCGAAGTCAAAACGGCGACCCCGAGCAGAATGGCGTGGTGATGCAGTTCGATATAGTCGGCGATGCTGTCCACGTCCGTCTTGCCCGTATAGATGATGTAGTCGATCTTTCCCTCGTCCATGAGGCGGCTCACCCGCTTGGTCGCCTTCAACCGCTCCACGACGGTAACGTCGATCCCGAGGTCGGAGATGACCTTGGCTGTGCCCGCCGTCGCGTACAGATTGCACCCGAGGTCGGCGAACTTCTTCGCGATGGAAACGATCTCGAATTTATCCTGATCGTTCACCGTGAAGTAGACGCCCACGGGGCGCTCCTTGGTGGGATGGCACATCTTGAACCCCGCGGAGACGAGCCCCTTGAAGAGCGCCTCCTCGATGGTCTTGCCGATGCCGAGCACCTCGCCCGTGGACTTCATCTCGGGTCCAAGCTGGGAGTTCACGTCGTTGAGCTTTTCGAAGCTGAACACGGGCACCTTGACGGCGACATAGGGCGAATTGGGATACAGCCCCGTCCCGAAGCCCAGCTTCTTCAATTTCGCGCCCGTCATGATCTTGGTGGCGAGTTCCACCATGGGCACGCCCGTTACCTTGGAGATGTACGGGATGGTCCGCGAAGCGCGCGGATTGACCTCGATCACATACAGTTTGTTCTGATAGATGAGGTATTGGATGTTGATGAGCCCCTTCGTCTTTAATTCGAGCGCGAGCTGTGTGGAGACCTCCACGATGGTTTTCAGCATCGCGTCGCTCAGATGATAGGGCGGATAGACGGCGATGGAATCGCCCGAGTGCACGCCCGCGCGCTCGATGTGCTGCATGATGCCGGGGATGAGCACGTCCGTGCCGTCCGAAATGGCGTCCACTTCGAGCTCGCTCCCCATGAGATATTTATCGCAGAGCACGGGGTTTTCGATGTGTTGGGCGAGAATGACGTCCATATAGCGGGAGATGTCGTTCTCGGTGAAGGCGATGGTCATGTTCTGCCCGCCGATGACGTAGGACGGGCGGAGCAGGACGGGATAGCCGAGCGTCTCCGCGGCGGCGATCGCCTCCTCTTTCGTCATAACGGTGAGCCCCTTCGGACGGGCGATGCCGAACCGCTCCAAGAGCTCGTCGAAGCGCTCCCTGTCCTCCGCAATGTCCACGCTGTCGGCGCTCGTCCCGAGGATCCGCACTCCCTTCCCCGCGAGGTAGCCGCACAGTTTGATCGCCGTCTGTCCGCCGAAGGTGATCACGACGCCGTACGGCTTTTCCACGTCGATGACGTTCTGCACGTCCTCGGGGGTGAGCGATTCGAAGTACAGCCTGTCCGCCGTATCGAAATCGGTGGAGACCGTCTCGGGATTGTTGTTGATGATGACGACCTCGTACCCGAGCGATTTGAGCGTCCATACGCAGTGCACCGACGAATAGTCGAATTCGATGCCCTGCCCGATGCGGATGGGACCCGAACCGATCACGATGACGCGGCGCTTCTTGCTCCGCTGTACGAAGGGACGCGCCTCGTCGTGCGAGACGTCGTCGTACGTCGAATAGAAATAGGGCGTCTGCGCCGAAAATTCGGCGGCGCAGGTGTCCACCATCTTGAAACAGGCGCGGCGGTGCGTCGGCAGTTTGTTGCCCGAGAAGCGTTCGAGCGCGCCGTCGGTATAGCCGAGCCGCTTGCCCTCCTCATACTCCCGCCGCGTGAGCTTCTTCCCCGAGATCTTCTCCTCGAAGCGCACCAGATTCATGAACTTTTCGAGGAACCACTCGTCTATCTTGGTGACGGCGTACACCTCCTCCACCGTCACGCCCGCTTTGAGCGCGGCGTACACCGCGAACAGCCGCTCGTCCGTCCTGTATCCGATCACCTCGCGAAGCTGTTCTTTGGTCAGCGAAGTGAATTTCGGATGGTTGAGCGTATCGAGCGAGATCTCCGCGCCGCGGACCGCCTTCATGATCGCCTGTTCGAAGGAGGAGCCGATCGCCATCACCTCGCCCGTCGCCTTCATGCGCGAGCCGAGCTCCCGCTTCGCGTACAGGAATTTATCGAAGGGCCACTTGGGAAGTTTTACCACCACATAGTCGATGGCGGGTTCGAAACAGGCGAACGTCTTGCCCGTCACATCGTTCTTGATCTCGTCGAGCGTGTACCCGAGCGCGATCTTGGTCGCCACCTTTGCGATCGGGTACCCCGTCGCCTTGCTCGCGAGCGCGGACGAACGCGAGACGCGCGGATTGACTTCGATGACCGCATATTCGAAGCTGTCGGGATAGAGCGCGAATTGGCAGTTGCATCCCCCCTCGATCCCGAGCTCGCTGATGATGTCGAGCGAGGCGGTGCGGAGCATCTGGTACTCCTTGTCGGAGAGGGTGACCGCGGGCGCGATGACGACGGAATCCCCTGTATGGATGCCGACGGGATCCACGTTCTCCATCGAGCACACCGTGATGACGTTGCCCGCGCTGTCGCGCAAGACCTCGAACTCGATCTCCTTCCAGCCGCCGATGTACTTTTCGATGAGGACCTGCGTGATGGGCGAGAGCATGAGCCCGTTGTGCGAAATGAGGCGGAGCTCCTCCTCGTCCCGCGCGACGCCGCCGCCCGCGCCGCCCAACGTAAAGGCGGGGCGCACGATCACGGGATAGCCGAGCTTCTCCGCGATGGCGACGCACTCCTCCGCCACGGCGCTGCCCACGTTCTCGAACCGGAGGGACCGCTCCCGGGG
>CANPXX010000063.1 GCA_947587085.1 uncultured Clostridia bacterium
CAGAAATTCCACCGCGTCCTCCGCGCATGTGGGCATGGGCGGCATCACATGCGCGGAGGACGCGGTGGAATTTCTGCTCGCGGGCGCGTCGGCGGTACAGGTGGGGACGCACAACTTCACCTCCCCCTTCGCCTGTCCCGACATCATAGAGGGTCTGCGCCGCTGGTGCGAAGGGCACGGCGTGCGGCGGATCTCCGAACTCACGGGAGCCCTTCGGCTCAACTGACGAAATTTTATCGGGAGAGGGATATGCAGCAGTACAAACAGGATTTCATTCGGTTCATGGCGGAGAGCGGGGTGCTCCTCTTCGGGGAGTTCACCTTGAAGAGCGGGCGGCGCGCCCCCTATTTCATCAACACGGGCAGGTATCGCACAGGTACGCAGGCGAAGCGGCTGGGCGAATTCTATGCGGCTTGCTATCTCGAAAACAAGCTGACGGCAAAGACGTTGGTGGGTCCCGCCTACAAGGGCATCCCGCTCGCCGTCTCCACGGCGATCGCGCTCGCGGGGCAGGGCGTCGAGGTCGGGTTCTGTTTCGACCGCAAGGAAGTCAAGGACCACGGCGAGGGCGGGCTCTTCGTGGGCGCGGAGCTGAGGGCGGGCGACGAGGTCTGCCTCATCGAGGACGTGATGACGTCGGGCAAGGCGCTCCGCGAGATCTTGCCAAAATTGCGGGCAGAGGCGGAGGTCCGCGCGACGGACATGATCATCTCCGTCGATCGGCAGGAGCGCGGCGAGGGCGAGCGCTCTGCGGCGGAGGAGGCGTTCGAGCAGTTCGGCGTGCGCGTTCATCCCATCGTCACGATGGACGAGATCGTGCAGGCGCTCGAAGAGGGGACGATTCCCGGCAGGGAGTACCTTCCCGCCATGCGCGCCTATCGGGCGCAATACGGGGCATAGGCGGGCGCCTTCCAACACGCATGCGCAGGGACGGGAGACCGTCCCTGCATATTTTTCGGGCGCCCTTCATAGGGTAAGCGTATGGAACCCTATGAGATCCCGTCGGAAGAGGTGCTTCGGCGGGTGAACTCCTGCGAGCAGGGGCTCACCTCCGAAGAGGCGGCGAGGCGGCTCCTGCAAAACGGCAGGAACGCGCTCGAAAGCCGCAAGAAGAGGAGCGGTCTCGCTCTTTTTTTCGCGCAGTTCCAAGACCTCATGACGCTCATCCTCGTCGCCGCCGCCTTCCTCTCGGGGGCGCTCGCCTTCGTCACGGGGGACAGGAGCGAGCTCGCCGACACTGCCATCCTCCTCTTCGTCGTATTCCTCAACGCCGTGCTCGGCTTCTTGCAGCAGTACCGCGCCGACGCCGCCATCGAGAAGCTCAAAGCGCTCTCGCGGAGCGAGGCGAAGGCGGTGCGCGACGGCACGGTGAAGCGCATCGACGCGGAGGAGCTCGTGGTGGGGGACGTGGTGGAGATCGAGGAGGGCGACCGCGTCCCCGCCGATTGCCGCATCCTCGCGAGCAACGATTTCCGCTGCGACGAATCCGCGCTCACGGGAGAGAGCAAGGCGGTCAAAAAGTACGATTGCATCGTCAAAAAGAGCGCCCTCTCCGAGCGGCGCAACACGGCGTTTTTCTCCTCCTTCTGCGTGCGCGGGAACGCGCGGTGCGTGGTCACGGCGTGCGGCATGGGGACAGAGATGGGCGGCGTGGCGCACCTTATGGAGGAGCAAAAACCCGCGCCCTCTCCCCTCGACAGGACGCTCGGCACCTTGGGGAAGATCGTCACCGCCGCCGTCCTTCTGGTCGCGGCGGCGCTCTTTCTCGGCAGTACGCTTGCGGGGAGATCGGACCTCCTCCACAACCTGATGTCGGCGGTCGCGGTGGCGGTCGCCGCCATTCCCGAGGGCATGGGCGCCGTCGTCACCGTCCTTCTCGCCTTCGGCGTGCGGCGCATGGCAAAGGCGCGCGCCGTGATGCGCAAGCTGTCCGCCGTACAGGCGCTCGGCAGTTGCAGTTGTATCTGTTCGGATAAGACGGGCACCCTCACCAAGAACAAAATGACGGTGGAGGAGATCTCCGCGGGCGGCGCGGAGGAGAGCGCACGGGCGCGGGAGGACCTTTTGCGCTGTATCCGCGTCTGCCATTCGGTGAAGGGGGAGCGGGGCGCATATGTGGGCGACCCGACCGAGGTCGCCCTCCTCGAATACGCCGACGCCGCGGGGTTCTCCTTCGATGCCCGTCCGCTCGGCGGCATTCCCTTCTCCTCCGAGCGCAAGCGGATGAGCGTGTACGCGCAGTGGGAGGGAGGGCGCGCCCTCTTCGTCAAGGGGGGCGCCGACGGCCTGCTGCCCCTTTGCAGCCGCGTGCGCAGGGACGGCGCGGACGTCCCCATGAACGGCGCGGAGAGGCGGGCGATCGAGGCGCGCCTTTCCGCCTGTTCCCGCCGCGCCATGCGCGTCCTCGGCTTTGCCGTGGGGGAGGGGGAGAGGGAGGAGAATCTCGTCTTTTTGGGGCTCGCCGCCATGTTCGACCCTCCCCGCGAGGGGGTGAAGGAGGCGGTGGAGGCATGCCGCCGGGCGGGCGTCCGCACGGTGATGATCACGGGGGACGGCGCCGAGACGGCGCTCGCCATCGCCAAACGGCTCTCTGTCGCCGAGGGGCGGGGGGAGGTGCTCACGGGGGAGGAGCTGGACGCGATGGACGGGAAGGAGCTCGCCGACCGCGCCGCGCGCGTCTCCGTCTATGCCCGCGTCTCCCCCAAGCACAAGTCGCAGATCGTCGCCGCCTTGCAGGCGCGGGGGGAGGTCGTCGCCATGACGGGGGACGGCGTGAACGACGCGCCCGCGCTCCGCGCCGCCGACGTGGGCGTGGCGATGGGCTCGGGGACGGACGTCACCAAGAGCGCCGCCGACGTGGTGATCGCGGACGACGACTTCTCCACCATGGTCCGCGCCGTGGAGGAGGGGCGCAACGTGTTCTTCAACATCAAGAAGACGGTCTCCTTCTTCCTCGCCACCAATCTCGCCGAGGTGCTCTGCGTGCTGATCGTCACGCTGACGCTGTGGCAGTATGACTTTCTCACCTCCACCCAGCTTCTGTGGATCAACCTCATCACCGACTCCCTTCCCGTGCTCGCCTTGGGAGCGGAGCGGGAGGAGCACGCGATGGAGCGCCCGCCCGTCTCCGACCGAGAGATCTTCTCCCGCCGCGCGCTCGCGTCCATCGCCTTCTTCGGCGCGGCGCAGACCGCCCTCGTCCTCGGGCTCTTCCTCTATGCGCTCGCGGCGTGGGGGAACGCCGCCGCGACCACCATGGCGTTCGTCGCCCTCTCCCTCATCGAGCTCTTTCACGCCTTCAACGTGCGGAGCGAGGAGAATTCGTTCGCGGGACTGTTCTCCAACCGCATCCTTCTATGTACGGTCGCGCTCGGCATCGCGCTGAGCGTCCTCCTCGTCGCGGTGCCGCCCCTCTGCGCGCTCTTCGACCTCACGGCGCTCACCCTCCCGCAGTGGGCGGTCACGCTCGCCGTCTCCGCCGCCATCGTGCCCGTGGGCGCGCTCTATAAGGCGGCGGCGTCTAAAAAGGTCAGAAGGCGCGAAAGACGTACCCCGCTTGCCGAAACCCGTCGATGATGGCGGGAAGCGCCTCCGCCGTCGCCGTGTGCGGCGCGGAATCGTGCAGAAGGAGTACCACGCGCTCCTTCCCGCGCGCCGTCGAGAAGGAGGTCTCGGCGAGGAGCTCCGCCGTCGCCCCCGCGATCTCCTCGTCGCCGCACACCGCGTTCCACGCGACGACGCGGTATCCCATCCGTTCGAGGAGGACGCGCTTCTCGGGGTGGGCGCCTCCGCCCGGGAAGCGGTAGACGGTCGGGGTGACGCCCGCCGTCTCCTCGATGCGTTTGGCGCACGCCATAACGTCGCGCACGAACGCCTCGTCGGAGGCATAGATCTCGCCGTATCGGTGCGTATTCGAGTGCACGCCGACGGTGTGCCCCTCCCGCACAGTGCGCCGCAGAATCTCCTCCCGCCCGCCGATGCGGTCTCCCACCACGAAGAAGGTGGCGGGCGTGTGTTCGCGGGCGAGCGTGTCGAGGATGCTCCCCGTCACGCGGGTGCTCGGTCCGTCGTCGAAGGTGAGGTAGATCTCCTTCTGGGCGGCGAAGGAGAACACGGGCTCGGCGTACGCCATGCGCGCGCCGAAATGCGCGAAGAGCACGAGCAGCAAAACGAAGAAGGCAACGGCGGGGAGAAATTTTCTCTGCATATCCGCATTTTGGGTAAATTTTGCAAATTTATTTACTTTTTCCGCGCCTTGTGGTATAATGGATGCGATCTCAAGGGGGGGATACGATATGATCACACAGAGAACATTCGGAACGACGAAGGACGGGCGCGAAGTGCTCGCCTTCACGCTGGGGAACGACCGCGCGCACGTCACCATTTTGAACTACGGCGGCATCGTGCAGAGCCTCGTGGTGCCCGACCGCACGGGCGCTCCCGTGGACGTGGCGCTCGGCTATCCCGACGTACGCGGCTATGAGGAGAACGGCGGCTATCTCGGCGCGCTCATCGGTCGGTTCGGCAACCGCATCGGCAAGGGCAAGCTCACCGTGGACGGCAAGCTGTACGAGCTGTACTGCAACGACCGCGGCAACCATCTGCACGGCGGCAAGGAGGGCTTCAACCGCAAGATCTGGTCGCACGCCATCGAGGGGAACGCGCTGGTGCTCTCCCTCGTCTCGCCCGACGGCGAGGAGAACTACCCCGGCACGCTGAAGGTGCGCGTCACCTATACGTTCGAGGACGCCACCCTCCGCATCGCCTATCATGCGACGACCGACCAAAAGACGGCGCTCAACCTCACCAATCACACCTATTTCAATCTGAACGGGGAGGGGGACGGCTCCATTCTCGATAACATCCTCACCATCGACTGCGAGCGCATCACGCCCACCGATCCCACCATGATTCCCTTGGGCGGCTTCCGCGCCGTCGGGGGGACGCCCTTCGATTTCCGCACGCCCAAGCCCATCGGCAGGGACATCGACGCGGACGACGTTGACCTGAGGCAGGGCAACGGCTACGACCACTGCCATGTGCTCGAAGGGCGCGGGCTCAAAAAATACGCCGTCGCGGAGAGCGTCAAGACGGGAATCCGCATGACCTGCTATACCGATATGCCCGCCGTCCAATTCTATGCGGGCAACGGCTTGCACCAACAGGGCAAGGGCGGCTACTATGGCAAGCGCGCGGGCTTCTGCCTCGAAACGCAAGCCATCCCCAACAACGTCAACGTGCCCGAATACGCCGCGCTCGGGAGCTCCTACCTCGCCCCCGGCGAAGTGTACGAGGCGGTCGCACTCTATAAATTTGAGTAAGAGGAAAGTTTCGCGAAATTCTTCATGGAATAGACACGCGCGGTGCATTCGCACCGCGCGTGGTCTTATAATGCGGGCAAAGAATTTCGCGACGGAAATTGGCGAGGATGGGAAACTTGGTTTTGTCTCTCAATCGCTTGCTCCGACAACAAGCGCGGGCGAGCCGCGCAAATTGAGGCGCGCTCCGCAAAATGCGATTTTGCTCCGCGCGAGGAATTATAATAGCAAAGGCGCTT
>CANPXX010000064.1 GCA_947587085.1 uncultured Clostridia bacterium
GACCCTCCTCCGCCGCTTCATGTTCCGCATTGCCGAACGCTTCGCCGCCCGCCGCGGCGACGGGTGCCTCGTGACGGGGGAGAGCCTCGGACAGGTCGCGAGCCAGACGCTCGAGGGGCTCGCCTCCTCCAACGCCGTCGTCTCCCTGCCCGTGCTCCGTCCGCTCATCGGGTTCGACAAGGAGGAGATCATCGAGCGCGCCAAGCGGATCGGCACATACGAGACCTCCGTTCTGCCCTTCGAGGATTGTTGCACCGTCTTTCTCCCCGAGTTCCCCGCCATCAAGCCCAAGCTCTCCTACATCGAAGAGGAGGAGAGCAAGCTCAGCGTCGAGGCGCTCGTCGAGGAGGCGCTGGGAACGGTCGAGACGCTCGAATTCTGATCGTCCCACCAATTATCGGGAAGGGAGGAGCTTTGGATGCGGACGCGGGGGAGGACGACGCTCTCGCCCTCGTGTCCCTCGAAATACGGCGTGACGGTGTATTCGTAGGTCTCGCCGCTCCGCACCGAATTATCGCAGATGCTCTCGCGGAATTCTCCGCTGTAAATCGTGGTCACAACGCCGCGATTTTCTCTTTTTATTACGTATTCATAGTACTCTGCCTGACATAATGACAAGATCACGCTGCCATTTTGCACGCAAATGGAGGGTTTTTCGATGGTCGGGCGGGAAAAGCGCGTGCTGACCGCCTGCGGCTTCGAACAGGCGCGGAAGAGCTCGCTCGGGTCGGAGTAGGGCGGCGCCGCGGGGTCGGAGAGCAGGATGCGGTGGTTGGTCTCGTATTCGAGACGGTCGTAGGCGAGCCGTTCCACCGACGCGCATTGGAGGAAGGGCTCGGGCGGTTGCGCCGCATAGAGCGAGGTGAGAATGCGCAGAGCTTCGTTGGCGGGGAGCCCGCCTCCCGTCGCGTTCACGGGCGAGTTGTCGCGGTTCCCCATCCAGACCGCCACCACATGCTCCCGCGTGTAGGCGAGGGTGTAGGCGTCGAGGTTTTTCCCCGAGGCTTCGCCCGTGCCCGTCTTGGCGGCGACGGGAAAGGGGAGAGAGCGGAGCTTGCGCGCCGTCCCTTCCTTCGCCGCCGTCTGCAACATGTCGGTGACGAGGTAGGCGACGTCCTCCGAAAAGACGCGCTTCGGCTCCGCCTTTCTCGCATAGAGGAGGCGCCCCGCGGCGTCCTTCACTTCGAGGATGGCGCCCGAGGGCGAGAAACACCCCCCGCTTGCGAAGGTGGAATAGCCGTCGGCGAGGGCGGCGAGGGTGAAGCCCTCCCTCATCCCGCCGAGCGCGAGGGCGAGGGATCGGTCGTCCTCGGGGATGTGAAGGTCCATCGCGTCGAGGTAGCGGACCGCGCGGTCCACGCCGAGGGAGTTGAGGAGGCGCACCGCGGGGATGTTCACGCTCCGCGCGAGCGCCGTCCGCGCGCTCATGTATTTCCCGCTCGCCCCGCCGCTGTCGTCGGGGCAATAGCCGCCGAAGTCCGTCCGCGCGTCGAGGAGGGGGGTGGCGGGAGAGATGAGGTTCTCTTCGAGGGCGGGCGCATACACGAGCAGGGGCTTGATGACGGAGGCGGGCAGACGTTTGAGGACGCCTGCGGTGGAATAGAACGCCTCGATCGCGTTGGTCGCATTGTTGCGGACGAGCGCCGCCGCGTCGCTCTCCGCTTGGATGCGTTCGAGCTCTTGTTGCACGGACGCCCTGTACGCCGTCGAGACGGTGAGCGAGGAGAGCTCGTCGGCGCGCACGTCGGGGAAGAGGGCGGCGAGCTCGTCGTACACGAGGTCGAGATAGGCGTTCTGTTTCGTCTGCGTGGGCGAAACGGGGAGGGGCTCTTGCAGGGCGGCTTCATATTCCCGTTCGCCGAGGTAGCCTTGGTCGCGCATGAGCGAGAGCACATAGTTGCGGCGGGAGAGACATTTCTCGGCGTCCTTGAAGGGGGAATAGCGGTTGGGCGAGCGCACGAGGGCGGCGAGCATGGCGCTCTCGGCGGGCGTGAGGTCGGCGACCTCCTTCCCGAAATAGAATTGCGCGGCGCTCGCCACGCCGAACGCACTGTGTCCGAAATAGATGGAGTTGAGGTAGAGCTCCAAGATCTCCTCCTTGGAGTACCGCCGTTCGAGGGCGCGGGTGAGCTTCATCTCGCGGAGCTTCCTGTTCACCGTCTTTTCGCTGGTAAGGTGGGTGTTTTTGATGAGCTGTTGGGAGATGGTGGAGGCTCCCTCGCGGAAGGAGAAGGAGGCGATGTTTTTGACCATCGCCTTCGCGATGCGCCGCACGTCGAAGCCGTGATGGCTGTAAAAGCGCTTGTCCTCCACTGCCACGAAGGCATTGGGGAGGTACTGCGGGAATTCCCCGAATGGCACGTCCGCGGGGCGCGCCGCGCATTCGACGACCGCCCCCTCGCCGTCGAGGATGCGGACGGACTGCGTATGGAGGGAGAGCTTTTCGGGTTCGAGCACGGCGGAAGCCGTCACGCCGAAATAGTAGACTAAGGCGGCGAGCACGAGCGCCGCGAGCACGCCGAAGAGCACCCCGAACACGGTGAGTACGCGTTTCATCTGTCACAGTATCGGTAGTTTGAGGAAAATTTTTCGCGCTCCGCGCTCGGTTTTGTTGAAAAAACGGGCGGGCTGTGCTATAATTGTGATATCATAGGGGAAGGAGGAAGGCGCGATGACGTTGCAGGAGATCATCGACGACAGCAAGAAGATCGTCTTTTTCGGCGGGGCGGGAGTCTCCACCGAGAGCGGGATCCCCGATTTCCGCTCGGAGGACGGGCTGTATCGCATGAAGTATGCGGTCCCGCCCGAGGTGATGCTCGGGTGCGATTATTTCTTTTCCCATCCCGACGACTTCTATCGGTTTTACCGCGATAAGATGCTCCCGCTTTGGGCGAAGCCCAACGCGGCGCACCTGAAACTCGCCGAGCTCGAGCGCGCGGGGAAACTCCTCGCCGTCGTCACGCAGAACATCGACGGGCTCCACCAGAGCGCGGGGAGCCATCGGGTGTACGAGCTCCACGGGAGCGTCCACAGGAACACCTGCCTCAAATGCGGCAAGAAATACGACGCGGCGTTCATCGCCCGCTCGGAGGGAGTGCCGCACTGCACGTGCGGGGGGATGATAAAGCCCGACGTCGTGCTCTACGGCGAGCCGCTCGACGGGGAAACGGTGGAGGGCGCGCTTGCCGCCATTTCGGAGGCGGATACGCTCATCGTGGCGGGGACGTCGCTCACCGTCTATCCCGCGGCGGGATTCGTGCACGCCTTCAAGGGCAAACATCTCGTGCTCATCAACCGCGATCCGACGCCCCTCGATTGCATGTGCGAGCTCGTCCTGCGCGGCAAAGTCGGGGAGGTCTTATCCGGGATCATCGTATGAAATACCACATCGTTACATACGGCTGTCAGATGAATCTCCATGAATCGGAGAAGATCGCGGGGGTGCTCCGCGGCGAGGGATATACCGAGCCGTCCTCCGCAGAGGAAGCCGACATCATCGTATTCAATACCTGCTGTATCCGCGAGAACGCCGAAAATCACGTGTTCGGGAATCTCGGCGCGCTCAAAAAGCTCAAACGGCAAAAGAAGGGGCTGATCATCGCCGTGGGCGGATGTATGGTGCGGGAAGAGGGCAAGGCGGCGCTCCTTTGCGAACGCTTTCCCTTCATCGACATCCTCTTCGGCACGCACGACCTTTCCGCGCTTGGGGAGCTCATCCGCCGCAAACGGGCGGAGCGCAAAAAGATCGTGTCCGTCCGCGGGGAGCGGGAGGAGACGGAGGACGGCATCATGCCCGTCCGCACGAGCTATCCCAACGCGTGGGTGAACATCATGTACGGGTGCAACAACTTCTGCTCTTACTGCATCGTTCCCTATGTGCGCGGGCGGGAGCGTTCCCGCCGCGCGGAGGACGTGATGGAAGAGGTGCGCGCCCTCGTGCGGGAGGGGTACAGGGAGATCACCCTCCTCGGGCAGAACGTGGACTCCTACCGCGACGGCGGGGTGGCGTTTCCCGAGCTCTTGGAGCGGGTGGCGCAGGTGGAGGGGGATTTCCGCGTGCGGTTCATGACCTCCCATCCCAAGGACTTCACGGAGGAGCTCATCGCCGTGATGAAGCGCAATCCCAAGGTGTGCAACCATCTCCACCTGCCCGTGCAGTCGGGCTCCAACCGCATCCTTTCCCTCATGAACAGGCGGTATACGCGGGAGAAGTACCTCGCGGAGCTCGAGCTCCTGCGGCGGGAGATTCCCGACTGCGCCGTGACGACGGATATCATCGTGGGATTCCCGACCGAGACGGAGGAGGAATTCCGCGAGACTCTCTCCCTCGTGGAGGAGGCGGACTTCGCCTCCGCGTTCACCTTCATCTATTCCCCGCGCACGGGGACGAAGGCGGCGGCGCTGGACGGGCGCGTCCCCGACGAGGTCTCCAAGGAGCGGCTCGCCCGCCTCATCGAGCTCGTCAACGAGCAGACGCGGAGAAAGAGCGCCCAATATACGGGCAAGACGGTGGAGATCCTCTGCGAGGACCGCGACGAGAAGAAGGGACTGTACCTCGGCAGGGACCAATACGGAAGAATGGGATACTTCGAGAGCGCGACGGACGCCGTCGGCGCCTTCGTACAACTGCGCATCGACCGCGCGAACGGAATCTCGCTCTACGGAACGGAATGCGGGAGGAGATAAGGAGACAGTATGGCGCTTTCACCGATGATGGAACATTGGCAGCAGATCAAGGAGAAATACCCGGGGTGCGTGGTGTTCTACCGCCTCGGGGACTTCTATGAGATGTTCTTCGACGATGCGGTCAAGGTTTCCTCCCTTCTCGACCTCACGCTCACGGGAAGGGACTGCGGGCTCAAAGAGCGTGCGCCCATGTGCGGCGTTCCCTATCATGCGGCGGACAGCTACATCCAGCGGCTCGTGGACCTCGGCGAGCGCGTCGCGATCTGCGAACAGCTCTCCGACCCAAAGGCGTCCAAGGGGATGGTGGACCGCGACGTCATCCGCGTCGTCTCGGCGGGGACCGTCATAGAGGACAACCTTCTCGACGCCAAGAAGAGCAACTACGTCGCATGCGGCTGTAAGGAAGGGGGGGGATACGCCCTCGCGTGGGCGGACATC
>CANPXX010000065.1 GCA_947587085.1 uncultured Clostridia bacterium
TTATTGTCATTTTGAGCGAAGTGAGCGAAGCGAACGAAGTCGAAAAATCTCTACCTTGTTTTTAATGCGGTAGAGATGTTTCGACTCGCGAGCCCACGTCCAACGGACGTGGGCTCGCGGCTCAACATGACATAAAGGGAATGCACCGCGCGTGGCTATTCGATGAAGAATGTCGCGAAATGTTTCCATGAAGAATTTCGCGAAATACTTTCTCCGTGCGGTTTTTCCTCGGAAATGCAAAAAAATTTTGCTTTTCCCCGTCAAAAACAATTGACAAGGGCGTCGTTCTATGTTAAAATCATGCTACGCACCTTGGGCTGGGGTGTAATTTTTTTGTATGGAGTTTTCACGCAATGGCTACCAAATCGACGAGAATGAAGGTCACGTTCGAATGCACCGAGTGCAAAAACCGCAACTACGACAGCTTCAAAAATAAGCGCAACGACCCCGATCGTCTCGAGCTCAAAAAATACTGTCCCGTCTGCAAGAAGCACACCGTTCACAAGGAATCCAAGTAAGCGCGATCATCGCATCGGAGATACGACATGGCTAAAAAGGACACCGAGCTCGACAAGAGCAGGGACGCTTCCAAGGCGAAAAAACAGGATAAGAACAAGAAGCCCAACGTCTTTGTGCGCATCGGGCGCAAATTCAAGGAGACGTTTTCCGAGCTGAAACGGGTCACGTGGCCCACGTTCGGCAAGGCGGTGAAGGCGACGGGCGTCGTCCTCGTCATCGTGCTCATCTTCACGGTGATCGTCACGGGCGTGAACTACGGGTTTTCCGAGCTGTTGAAGCTCCTCACCTCTTTGGGGGCATAACGCGATATGGCGAACACCAACGTCGATACCGAACCCAAGTGGTATATCCTTCACACCTATTCCGGCTACGAAGCGATGGTGAAGGAGAGCTTGCTTCGGCTCATTGAGAACAATAACCTCAGCGATCAGATCGTGGACGTGAAGATTCCCACCGAACAGACCATCGAGGAGAAGGCGAACGGGAAGAAGAAGGTAGTGGAGCGCAAGCTCCTGCCCTGTTACGTCTTTATCAAGATGATCTATTCCAATCAGCTTTGGTATCTTGTCACGAACACGCGCGGCGTGACGGGCTTTGTGGGGCCGCAGGGGCGCCCCATCCCGATGAAGGACGACGAGATCCGCAAGATGCGCCTCGAAGAGTTCGTGGTGGACGCGGACTACAAGGCGGGCGACAGGGTGTCCATCGACAACGGACCTTTGGAGGGCTTTATCGGCGTCATCCGCGAGGCGAACAACGAGACGCAGCGCGCCCGCGTCACCATCATCATGTTCGGGCGCGAACAGGACGTGGAAGTGGAGTACGTCCAGATGCAGAAGATCTCCGAGAACGCGGTGGAAGTACCGCGCGAGGAGGACTGAGAAGAAAACCGCCCTCGGGCGTTTTCGAAGTGGGAGAGGCGGCAAATCCACATTTGAGCCGCCTTGCAAACACCACAATATCGGAGGAATCACATGGCAAAGAAGATCACGGCAGTTGTCAAACTACAACTCCCCGCCGGAAAAGCCACCCCCGGACCCCCTGTAGGTTCTACGCTGGGTCCTCACGGCATCAACATCCCCGGCTTCACGAAGGAGTTCAACGCCAAAACGGCGGGGCAGGAAGGGCTCGTCATTCCCGTCGTCATGACCATTTATCAGGACCGTTCGTTCACGTTCGTTCTGAAAACGCCGCCCGCGCCCGTTCTCATCAAGAAGGCGCTCGGGCTCGAGACTGCTTCCGCGACCCCCAACAAGGTCAAGGTCGGCAAGCTCACCAAGGCGCAGGTCGAGGAGATCGCAAAACTCAAAATGCCCGATCTCAATTGCTCCACGCTCGAGAGCGCGATGAGCATGATCAAGGGCACGGCGCGCAGCATGGGCGTGACCGTAGAGGACTAATCAAAGGGAAGTGGGAGAGAGGAGACTCTCGCGAGACCACAAGGAGGTTCAATTTTCATGAAATACGGCAAGAAGTATTTAGATAGCGTGAAATCCTACGACCGTACCAAGTTGTACGACGCAGGCGAGGCGTTCGGCATCGTCTTGCAGAACGCCAAGGCGAAGTTCGACGAGACGATCGAGCTTCACGTCCGCCTCGGCATCGATCCCCGTCAGGCGGATCAGCAGGTCCGCGGCGTGCTCGTGCTTCCCAACGGCACGGGCAAGACGAAGAAGGTGCTCGTCATCGCCAAGGGCGAGCGTGCGGACGCCGCACAGGCGGCGGGCGCCGATTTCGTCGGTGCGGAGGAGATGATCCAAAAGATCCAGACGGAGAATTGGTTCGGGTTCGACGTCGTCATCACCACGCCCGACATGATGGGCGTCGTCGGTAGGATCGGGCGCATCCTCGGACCTAAGGGACTCATGCCCAACCCCAAGTCGGGGACGGTCACGATGGACGTCGCGCGTGCGGTGCAGGAAGTGAAGGCAGGAAAAGTGGAGTACCGTCTCGACAAGACCGCCATCATCCACTGCCCGATCGGCAAGAAGAGCTTCGGGCAGGAGAAGCTGCTCGAAAACTTCACCGCGCTCATGGACGCCATCGTCCGCGCCAAGCCCGCCGCGGCGAAGGGGCAGTATGTGAAGAGCGTCACGCTCACGAGCACGATGGGCCCCGGCGTGAAGGTGAGCTACACCCGCGGTTAAATTTCCGAAAATCGGAGAAAATCGCTTGACGCCACGGGTAAAACGTGGTAGACTGAAACTCAGATCCGCAGACAACGGGTGCCGAATGGCTCAATATCCCGTCGAGGAGGAAAGAACGCTTTACAGCGCTCCGTGCCTTCCTGCGGTACGGAGCGTTTTGAATCGGCGCGGAAGCGCTTATGGAGGGAAGTATGTCGGCAAATTTTGAGCTGAAAAAGGAAGTCGTCGAAGAGATCAAGGCGAAGATCGGGGCGAGCAAGTCCGTGGTGCTTGCGCACTACGACCGTCTCACGGTCGCCGAGGTCACGGCGCTCCGCAACAAGTTCAGAGAGGCGTCCTGCGAATACAAGGTGTACAAGAACACATTGGTGCGCAAGGCGTTCAACGAGCTGGGCGTGGAGGGCTTCGACAGCGACTTGAACGGCGCGACGGCGTTCGTGTTCTGCCCCGACGAGACGAGCGGATGCTCGATCATCGCGAAGGCGGTCAAGGAAAACCCCGCGTTGGAGGACAAGATCGTGCCCAAGAGCGCCTATGTCGATGGCGCTTATGTGGACGCGGAGGGTGTCAAGAAACTCGCGGCGATACCTTCGAGAGAGGTATTGCTCGCACGGATGGTCGGTTGCTTGCAGGCGCCCATCGCAAATCTCGCGTACGTCCTGAAGGCGATCGCGGACCAAAAATCTTAATTGAAATCGGAGGAAAGAAACATGGATGTCCAGAAGTTGATCGAAGAAGTGAAGGCGATGTCCGTCGTCGAACTCAACGACCTTGTGAAGGCGCTCGAAGAGGAATTCGGTGTGAGCGCCGCCGCTCCCGTTGCCGTCGCAGGCGCGGGCGCCGCTGCGGAAGCCGCGCCTCAGGAAGAGGAGAAGACGGAGTTCGATATCGTCCTCAAAGAGATCGGCGCGAACAAGATCGCCGTCATCAAGGCGGTCCGCGAATTCACGGGTCTCGGGCTCGCGGAGGCGAAGAAGGCGGTCGAGGGTCTCGGCGTGCTCAAAGAGGGCGTTCCGAAGGCAGACGCAGAGGCTGCTCTCAAAAAGTTGCAGGAAGCCGGCGCCGTCGCGGAACTCAAGTAAGCGTACAGGCAAGATCCGCCGTCCGCGTTGCGCGGGCGGCGATTTTGCGTCTGCCCCGCGGATTTTCCGTATTCGCCGAATTTTCACCTTGAATGTGCCGAAAGCGCTTGACGGAAAACGAAAATGCGGGTAAAATAAGAGGAAAGAGAGGAGGTCTCAACATGAAGAAAAGTTTGCGCCGTCTTGTATCCCTCGCGTCGGCGGCGGCACTTTCCGTTGCGGCGCTCGGCATGTTCGCCGGATGCACCACCAATCACCCCGAGGTCACCATTACGTACGCCTTCAACGGCAAGACATACGAAGTGGACTATGTGCTCTCGCGCAACGACGCGCCCCGCACCGTCCAACACTTCATCGAGCTCGCGGACGCCGGCTTCTACGACGGGCTGTGCGTCCATGACTATGACGACAACTTCCTCTACACGGGCGGGTACCGCCTCGAGGACAACGAGCTCGTGGAGATCGACTATCTCACGCGGGTGAAGGAGCTCGAGGAGGAGAAGGGGATCCGCTTTACGCAGTCGGTGTTCACGACGGACAACGAGCCTCTCTATGCGGTCTACGGCGAGTTCGAGGAGAACGGCAACGTGCCCGAGTACGGCAGGGAAAACAGGCATTCGACGGGCGCCCTCGTGATGTACTATACCGACAAGGGCAAGTACACGGGGGACGTGTCCGTGCTCCGCAACGACGGCGGCAAGGAGAACGGCGGCGAGCAGACCCAGCGCGCCAGCTATCGGTACAACAGCACGACGTCGCTCTTTTATACCTTCGTGTCGCCCGCGGGCACGCGCGACGATCTTCAAAAGAAATACACCGTGTTCGGCATGGCGAAGGACTTCGAGGGACAGATCACCAACGGCTTGATGCAGGGCATCGCCGACTATTTGGAGACGCTTGGCGAGGATGAGAGCTTCACGACGGAGCAAGTCGTGCGCTTCAACACTTACGACTACTTTGAGGACGTGCGGACCGCCGGGCTCGACAATGCGGAATCTCCCTTCAATACGCCCATCAAGGAGCCCATCGTGGTGCAGTCGGTCAAGGTGACGAAGTATTGATCTTGGGAAATTCTAATTTCGCGAAATTCTTCATTGAATAGACACGCGCGGCGTAAGTATGCCGCGCGTGTTCTTATAATGCGGGCAAAGAATTTCGCGACGGAAAGATTTCGCAAAATTCTTCCAAAGAGAAACTCCCTGCGGGGCAAGAATAAAGGCAAAGAATTTTGCGACGGAAAGGAGCTTGTTTGGGAAACTTGGGTTTGGCTCTCTATCGCTTGCGCAGACAACAAGCGCGGACGAGCCGCGCAAATTGAGGCGCGCTCCGCAAAATGCGATTTTGC
>CANPXX010000066.1 GCA_947587085.1 uncultured Clostridia bacterium
GAGGACGACAAGACGCACCCCATTCCCGACCTCACGGGCTACATCACCGAGGGGCAGATCATCCTCTCCCGCGATCTGTATAAAAAGGGATTGAATCCGCCCATCGACGTGCTTCCCTCCCTCTCCCGTCTCAAAGATAAGGGCATCGGACGGGATAAGACGCGCGAGGACCACGCCGATACGATGAACCAGCTCTTCGCCGCCTATGCGCGCGGCAAGGAGAGCAAGGAGCTCTCCGCCATCTTGGGCGAAGCGGCGCTCTCCGATGTGGATAAATTGTACGCAAAGTTCGCGGAGGAGTTCGAAAAGGAGTACATCGATCAGGGCTTCGACACGGACAGGACGGTGGAGGAGACGCTCGACATCGGATGGAAACTTCTGCGCATCCTCCCGAAGAGCGAGCTCAAACGCATCCGTCAGGAATATATCGACCGATATCTCGGAAAGGAATAGGCGGTGGCGAGACTGAATGTCAATCCGACCCGCATGGAGCTCAAAAAGCTCAAGGCGCGGTTGCAGACCGCGGTGCGGGGACATAAGCTGTTGAAGGATAAGTCGGATGAGATGATCCGCCGCTTCACCCTCATTCTGCGCGAGGACAAGGCGCTCCGCGACGAAGTGGAAGAGGAGCTTGCGCAGACGCTTCGGCAATTCGCCGTGGCGCGCTCTGTCACGCCCGCCTACAATGCGGAGACCGCTTTTTCCATGCCCTCCGTCGCCCTGAAAGCGGAATGCGGAACGGAGAGTGTGATGGGGGTGGATGTACCGAAGGTCACTCTCTTTGAAGAGAGACGGACGGACGCGCTCCCGTATGCCTTTTCGGAGATCACGAGCGAGGCGGACTATTCGGTGGAGCGCGTGTCGGCGTTGCTTCCGCGCCTTCTCAAACTCGCCGAGACGGAGAAGGCGGTACGCTTGCTCGCCGATGAGATCGAGCGCAACAAGCGGCGGGTCAACGCCCTCGAATACGTGATGATCCCGCAGCTCGAAGAGACCATCAAATACATCCGCGATAAGTTGGACGAGAACGAACGCGCGGCGATCGTCCGCCTCATGAAGGTAAAGAGCAAGGCGTAAGGTTCGAACTTTTTGCGCGCTGTGGGCTGATACTTCGCCCTGCGGGCTCGTGCCGCCCTTCGGCAAATGGAACGTGCGGGCGGGGCGGGGTCATCGACCCCGCGTGTACGGCACCAAAAAAAGAAGGCGTTTCGCCTTCTTTTCGCTGTGGGTGATACTTCGCCCTGCTGGCTCGTGCCGCCCTTCGGCAAATGGAACGTGCGGGCGGGGCGGGGTCATCGACCCCGCGTGTACGGCACCAAAAAAAGAAGGCGTTTCGCCTTCTTTTTTTGGTGCCGGTGATCGGGGTCGAACCGATACGGTATCACTACCACAGGATTTTGAGTCCAGCGCGTCTGCCAATTCCACCACACCGGCTTGGACAGTGTGATTATATCGGATATCTAAAAAAAAATCAAGTGTTTTTCCCGATATTCTTGCAAATAATATCCCAAAGTGTTACAATGGACCTATGGACAAGCTCATTCTCATCGACGGAAACAGTCTGCTCAATCGCGCCTTCTATGCGATCGCTCCGTTCTCTACTAAGGACGGAATGCCGACGAACGGCATTTTCGGCTTTTTGAAGCTGGTTTTCAAGATCATTTCGGAGGAACATCCCACCCATTTTGCCGTGACCTTCGATGTGCATGCGCCGACCTTCCGCCATAAGCTGTATTCCGAATACAAGGGGACGCGCAAGCCCATGCCCGAAGAGCTCGTGCGGCAGGTGCCCGTCTTGAAGGAGCTCCTCCGCGCCATGCGCATCTGTACCGTGGAGCTCGCGGGCTATGAGGCGGACGACCTGCTCGGCACCCTTTCCAAGCGGTTCGGGGATGTGAAGGTCCTCATCTATACGGGCGATCGCGACGCCTACCAACTCGTGGAGGGGAACGTCTCCGTCTGCTTCACTAAAAAAGGGGTGAGCGAAGTCGAGCGCTTCGACGAGCGCAACTTCGTGGAGAAGCTCGGGGTGACGCCCCGCCAGATCGTCCAATTGAAGGCTTTGCAGGGGGACAGCTCGGACAACATCCCGGGGGTGCACGGCATCGGACCCAAGCGGGCGCTTTCGCTCATTCAGACCTATGGCGACCTCGATGGCGTGTACGCCCATCTCGACGAGATCGGCGGGGGGGCGCGCGAACGGTTGGAGGAGGGACGGGAGTCGGCGGAACTTTCGCGGCGGCTCGCCGCCATTGACCGTGACGTGCCGCTCGCGCTCACGCTCGACGAATGCAAGCTCGTGCTTCCCTTCCCCGAGGAGGCGCGGAAGCTGTGCGCGCAGCTCGAATTCCGCTCCCTCGTCGATTCCGAATTCTTCCCCTCGGAGCGGACAGACAACGTGCCCGTCGTGGTCTGCGAGGATCCGAACCAATTGCTTTCCGCGTTGGAGGGAGTTCGGGAGTTTGCCTTCACCGTGGAGAAGGAGGGGGTGCATGTGAGCTTCGGCT
Source organism: uncultured Clostridia bacterium (assembly GCA_947587085.1). Classification (GTDB taxonomy): domain Bacteria; phylum Bacillota; class Clostridia; order Christensenellales; family Borkfalkiaceae; genus Gallimonas. The sequence continues at coordinate 2,508 of CANPXX010000066.1, forward strand.
CGTGCGAATACCTCTTCCCGCTCCGCGAAAACTTCCTCATGCCCGGGTTCTTTTTGGAAGAACTCAAACCCATGCTCTGCGAACTCTTTGCGGGACGGCGCGCCCTGCTCGCCGATGTGAAGTCCACGGCGCACCTCTTCGACGAGATGGGGCTGACGTTGCAGGGAGAGGTGGAGGACGTCACGCTCCTGCGCTATTTGCAGGATTCCAACCAGCGCCCCTCGTCGGCGAAGGAGCTCGCGAAGGACTATGCGCTCACCGAGGACCGCTGTGCCTATGCGCTCTTCCGCGCCTACCATGAGGCGTCGGAGAAGATGAAGGGGAGCGCGGAGGAGAGTATCTACCGCGATCTCGAATTGCCGCTCACCTATGTGCTGTTCGATATGGAGCGCACGGGCGTATGCGTGGACACGGGAATGTTTCCCTACTTTTCCGAGCGGTTCAACGCCGAGCTCGGGGCGCTCTCCGAGCAGGTATTCGAGCTCGCGGGCGAAAAGTTCAATCTCAATTCTCCCTTCCAGCTCTCCGAAGTGCTCTTCGATCGGCTCGGATACTCTCCGAACGGGGCGAAGAAGAACGTGCGGGGAGGATATTCCACGAGCGCAGAGGTGCTCGAACGGCTCGCCGAAGAGCATGAGATCGCCCGCCTCATTTTGCGCTACCGCGAACTTCAAAAACTGCAATCCACCTACATCGACGGCATCCGTCCCCTCGTGACGGGCGGCGTCGTGCATACGACTTACAACCAGACGATGACGACGACGGGGCGGCTCTCGAGCGCCAATCCCAACTTGCAGAACATCCCCGTGCGGACGGACGAGGGGAGGGAGCTGAGGAAGCTTTTCGTCGCCCGCGAGGGGCACGTCCTCATCGACGCGGATTATTCGCAGATCGAATTGCGCCTCCTCGCCCATTTTTCCGCGTGCAAAGCGCTGCTCGAAGCGTATCGGACGGGGGAGGACGTGCACGCTTCGACGGCGGCGCGCGTGTTCGGCGTTCCCCTCGACAGGGTGACGGGCACCATGCGTCGGCGCGCCAAGACGATCAATTTCGGCATCATCTACGGGATGAGCGCCTTCGGGCTCGCGAAGGACCTCGGCTGTCCCACGCAGGAGGCGCAGGACTATATCGATAAATACTTCGGGACGCATCCCGAGGTCAAGGCGTACATGGACGAAAACGTGCGCTTCGCGAAGGAGGAGGGGTACGTCAAGACGGTGCTCGGGCGCAAACGCTACATCGCCGAACTCCGTTCCCCCAACTACAACATCCGCATGTTCGGCGAACGCGCCGCGATGAACATGCCCTTGCAGGGAAGCGCCGCGGACATCATCAAGATCGCGATGTTGCATGTTTCGGAGCGGCTCAAACGGGAGGGGCTTGCGGCGAAGATGGTCTTGCAGGTGCATGACGAACTCGTCCTCGACGCGCCCGAGGCGGAGGCGGAGCGCGCCGCCGCACTGCTCAAAGAGGAGATGGAGGGAGCGATCGAGCTTGCCGTCCCGCTCATCGCGGAAGTCTCCACGGGGAAGAGCTGGTATGACGCAAAGTAGAAGAATCGCCGTTACGGGCGGAATCGGGAGCGGAAAGAGCGCGGTGTGCGAACTTTTGCGCCGCCGCGGCTATCCCGTGTTTTCCTGCGACGCGATCTCGCGGGCGCTCTGGCGGGATCCCGAATATCTCAGAGGAATCGCGGCGCTCCTGCCCGATTGTGCGGAGGGCGGCGTTCCGTCGCGCGAAAAGGTCGCCGCACGCGTCTTTTCGGATGGCGAAGCGCGGCGTGCCCTCGAGGCGTATGCGCATCCCAAGATCATGGAACGGCTGTTTGCCGAAACGGAGGGCTGCGCGCTCTCTTTCAGCGAGGTGCCCCTGCTCTTCGAGGGCGGGTACGAGAATCGATTTGACGGCGTGATCGCGCTCGTGCGCGACGAGGGGGAGCGGGCGAGAGCGGTCGCCGCCCGCGACGGCGTCTCGGAGGAGGAGGCTTTCCGCCGCATGCGCGCGCAGTTCGATTACAGCCGCATCGGGGAGAAGGATTGCGTCGTCATCGAGAACGGCGACCTTGTCGAACTTGATACAAAACTCGGCGCGGCGCTGTGCGCGCTCGGTATCCGTTAGCTTTTCGGAAAGTTTTGCGGCGATTACGCATACTCTACT
>CANPXX010000067.1 GCA_947587085.1 uncultured Clostridia bacterium
CACGAGCTTGTTCACCCCGGGGGAGAGCTCGTCCTTGTTCTCGCGGGTGAAGATCTTGACGTCCACGACGATGCCGCCCTCCCCGTGGGGAACGCGGAGCGAAGTGTCGCGGACCTCGCGCGATTTCTCGCCGAAGATGGCGCGGAGCAGCCGCTCCTCGGGCGTGAGCTCCGTCTCGCCCTTGGGCGTGACTTTGCCGACGAGGATGTCTCCGCTCGAGACCTCGGCGCCGATGCGCACGATGCCGTCCTCGTCGAGGTCGTGCAGGGCGTCGTCGCCCACGTTGGGGATATCGCGCGTGATCTCCTCTTCGCCGAGCTTGGTATCGCGCGCCTCCGTCTCGTGCTCCTCGATGTGGATGGAGGTGAACACGTCGTCCTGCACCAGCTTCTCGGAGATGAGGATGGCGTCCTCGTAGTTATAGCCCTCCCACTCCATGAAGCCGACGAGGATGTTCTTGCCGAGCGCGAGCTCGCCGTTGTTGGTGGAGGGACCGTCGGCGATGACCTCGCCCTTCTCCACCCTGTCCCCCGTCGAGATGATGGGGCGTTGGTTGAGGCAGGTCCCCTGGTTGGAGCGTTCGAATTTTTTGAGAAGGTATTCGTGTTCGAAGCCGCTGTCCTCGCGGATGACGATGCGGTCGGAGGCGACGGCGACCGCCGTGCCCGCCTCCTTCGCGCACACGATGACCCCCGAATCCCGCGCGATCGCCGCCTCGATGCCCGTCGCGACGATGGAGCTCTCCGTCTTTAAGAGAGGCACCGCCTGACGCTGCATGTTGGAGCCCATGAGGGCGCGGTTGGTATCGTCGTTTTCAAGGAAGGGAATGAGCGCCGTGGCGACGGAGACGAGCTGTTTGGGGCTCACATCCATATAGTCCACGCGCTCGCGCGGGAACTCCGTGATGAGCTCCCTGTACCGGCAGCCCACGCGCTCGTGCACGAAGCGGCTCTCGCCGTCGAGCGGCTCGTTCGCCTGCGCGACGACGTACTTGTCCTCTTCGTCCGCCGTGAGATAGTCCACATGGTCGGTGACGACGCCCGTCTCCTTGTCCACCTTTCTGTAAGGCGCCATGATGAAGCCGAACTCGTTCACCTTGGAGAAGGTCGCGAGCGAGGAGATGAGCCCGATGTTCTGCCCTTCGGGCGTCTCGATGGGGCACATTCTTCCGTAGTGGGAGTGGTGCACGTCGCGGACTTCGAAGGTGGCGCGGTCGCGGTTGAGACCGCCGGGACCGAGCGCGGAGAGCTTGCGCTTGTGCGTGAGCTCCGCGATGGGGTTGGTCTGGTCCATGAACTGCGAGAGCTGGGAGGACCCGAAGAACTCGCGGATGACCGCCGAGATGGGGCGCACGTTGATGAGCCCCGTCGGGGTGATCTCCATGGGGTCGGCGGTCGCCATGCGCTCGCGGATGAGCCGTTCGAGGCGGGACATGCCGATGCGCAGCTGGTTTTGGAGCAGTTCGCCCACCGAGCGCACGCGGCGGTTGCCGAGGTGGTCGATCTCGTCGATGGAGCCGATGCCGAAGCGGAGATCGAGGTTGGTGGAGATGGCGGCGACGATGTCGTCCACCGTGATGGACTTATGGTTGAGCTTCTCCACGAGAGGCTTGACGAGCTTCTTCTCCTCGGGCGTGACGCCGAGCACGCGGCGCTGTGCGTCGAGATCGACGGGCGCGGCGGGATCGGTCTCCCCGTCCCCGCGCGCGAGCAGTTCGTGGAAGAGCTTGCACGCCGTCACGAATTTCAGGCGGTTGTCCTTCCTCTTCTCGCGGTTCTTCTTCTCCTCCTGCTTCTCGTCCGCCTCGGGCGCCGTCTCATGGGTGTAGTAGATGGCGTTGATCTCGTCGATGTACTTCTCGGCGACCTCCTCGACGGAGAGCGACCTGCACTCCTCGGCGAGCTTTTTGGAGAACACGAAGTTGGGATAGTATACGGTTTTGAGCAGCCCGAACGCCTTGGGGTCCTTGTCGGACAGCGCCGAGAAATCCACCGTGCGGTTGGAGATGATCTTGTGGCGGATCTCCCCGTCCGCGGGGTCGTTGACGAGCACGAAGATCTCCCCGATGCCCGCGTTCTGGATGGCGCGCGCCTTCTCCTCAGAGATGGTCTCCCCCTTCACGGCGAGCACTTCGCCCGTCTCGGGATGGATGACGTCGTCCGCCACGCGGCAGCCGGGAAGGCGGTAGGCGAGATTGAGCTTTTTGTTGAACTTGTAGCGCCCCACCTTCACCACGTCGTAGCGGCGCGGATCGAAGAAGAGGTTGTTGAGGTACTGCCGCACCGCTTCGTCGGTGGGGACTTCGCCGGGACGCAGCTTCCTGTACAGGGCGGCGAGGCCGTCGGACTCCGAGCGGATGGGCGTATTCTCCTTTTCGTCGCGGTCGATGGTCGCGGCGATCATCTTGTCCCCCGCAAAGAGCTCTTCGAGCGCGCGGTTGGAGCCGTAGCCCAGCGTGCGGAGGAGAACCGTCGCGGTGACCTTCCTGCGGCGGTCCACGTTCACCCAGAGCACGCCCTGCGAATCCTGCTTGAATTCCAGCCACGCGCCGCGGTTGGGAATGACCGTCGTCTCATAGATATGTCTGCCCGCCTTATCCGTCTCGGCGACGTTGTTGACGCCGGGCGAACGCACGAGCTGGGAGACGATGACGCGCTCTGCGCCGTTGATGATGAAGGAGCCGTTCTCGGTCATGAGCGGGAAATCGCCCATGAACACGTCCTGATCGAGGATCTCGTCCTTCACTTTGTTGACGAGGCGGACCTTCACCCGCAGGGGGAGGGCGTACGTCGCGTCGCGGTTGCGGCATTCCTTTTCGTCGTACTTGGGGCTCTTGCCGAACTCGTGGTCGAGGAAGTAGAGCTCGAAGTGGTCGGAAAAGTCGGTGATCGGCGAAAAGTCCTCGAAGATCTCGGAGATCCCCTCCTCGATGAACGTGTCATAGCTTTCCCGCTGGATCTCGACGAGATTGGGGATGTCGATGACTTCGTTGATCGAGCCGAACTTTCTTCGTTCCGTCTTGCCGTACTTTTGGATTGGTAAGTTCATCCGTCAAATAACTCCTTTTCCCGTTGTTATCATTTGACGGTTTACCGAGTATATCTTTTCATCGATAAAAACCGAAATGTCCGAATGGAAATTTGCTCTTCCCCTCTTTACAAACGCGCCGATTCGCGCTATACTATCAAGAGGCGGGAGGCGCCGCGGGAGCGGTCAAACGCTCCGAAAGGCGCAAAAACGCATTCTGAACATAATGATACAGTATGCTATTATATCGCGCGGGGGAAAAGATGTCAAACGGTTTTGAGGGGGAAAATCAATTTTTCCCGATTTCGCCGAAAAAACATCTTTCTCCCCCTTTGCGGACAAATTCCGCGGGGGCGCGCAGGGGAGAAAAAGGATGAGAATCGACAAGTTTTTGAAGGTCTCGCGCATTCTGAAACGCCGCACGGTGGCGCAGGAGGCGGCGCAGGCGGGGAAGATCGCGGTGAACGGGCGGGAAGTAAAGCCCTCCTACCGCCTCAAACAGGGCGACTTGGTGGAGGTCTCCTTCTCCTCGGGCGTCCTCCGCTTCCGCGTGCTCGAACTCAAAGAGACCGTGAAAAAAGAGGAGGCTTCGACGCTGTATGAGATCGTCGGCTGACGCCCGCCCCTCGGTGACGCTCATCCTGTGCGCCGCGGGGAGCGGCGTGCGGGCGGGTCTGCCCGAGAACAAGGTCCTGCACGAGCTCGGCGGCATGCCCGTGCTCTCCTATTCCCTCTCCGCCTTCGCGCCCTTCGCGGACGAGATGCTCATCGCCTGCCGCGCGGAGGACGAGGCGCGCATCCTTCCCCTCCTCTCCCCCTACGGGTGCGCCCGCACGGTGCGCGGGGGGAGCACGCGGGCGGAGAGCGTCCTTCTCGCCCTGAGAGAGGCGAGGGGAGAGATCGTGCTCGTGCACGACGCGGCGCGTCCCTTCGTCACGGACAAGATCATAAGAGACTGCATCGAGAGCGTGAAGGAGTACGGCAGCGGCGTGTGCTCCCTCCCCGCGACGGACACCGTGGTCCTCACGGGAGAGGGCTTCAAGACGCCCGCGCGGAAGGACGTATTCACGGTGCAGACGCCGCAGGGCTTCCGCACGGAGGAGCTCCGCGCCGCCTATGAGCGGGCGTTCGGGAGCGGGCAGACGGATTTTACGGACGACAGCGGCGTCTTTGCCGCCTTCGCGGGGCGCCCCCGCCTGTTCACGGGGGACCCCTGCAACCGCAAACTCACCTTCCCCGAGGACTTCTCCCCCGCCGAGCGGGCGGGGTTCGGGATCGACACCCACGCCTTCGCGCACCAAGAGGAGATCGACCGCGGCATCGCGCGGCTCAATCTCAACTATATCAGACTGTGCGGGGTCACCATCCCCTCCGACCGCGCGATCGAGGCGCACAGCGACGGGGACGTTGCGGTGCACGCGCTCATGGACGCCCTCCTCTCGGCGGCGGACGAGCGGGACATCGGGCACTTCTTCCCCGATACCGACCCCGCCTACGAGGGCGCGGACAGCATGG
>CANPXX010000068.1 GCA_947587085.1 uncultured Clostridia bacterium
TGTTGCTTGTGCAAGCGATAGAGAGCCCCAAGCATGTTTCCCGCACCCGCCAATTTCCGTCGCGAAATTCTTTGCCCTTATTTTTGCCCCGCAGGGAGCTTCTCTTTGGAAGAATTTCGCGAAACCTTTTTCGCGAAATGCCCCCCCTGCATGAATCGTAAAAAATTGCAGAGGCTAATGGCGGGACCGCCCGTCGCCGAGAGAACAGTCAACTCGCCGAGAGAACAGTCAGCTCGCCGAGGGAATGGTCAACTCGCCGAGAGCATGGTCAACTCGCCGAGCAATTCGTCAACTCGCCCGAAAGAGGGGAAAAATTTTGTAAAAAGGTGACAAATTCGGAAAAATTTTCACGCAACATCTTGACGAACGGGGGGGGGGTATATGGTATAATGCTTGCCGAGCAATGGCGCGTTGCGCCGAAAAAAGTAAGGAGGAAAGATATGAGAAAGCATCTTTGGAAAGTGCTCACCGCGCTCGCGGTCGTCTGCATGACGATCGGCGTAGCGGCGGCGTGCGGACCCGATGAACCCGAGCCGCCCGTGATGTACGCGCTCACGTACGTCGGCGGCGAAGGCGCGACGGGGACGGCGCCCGAGGCGGAGAGCTACGCCGAGGGAGACACTGTCACGCTGAAAGCGAATCCCTTTGCGAAAGAGGGGTACGACTTCAAGGCGTGGTCGTTCGGCGGGACGGAGTACCAGCCCGCGGCGACGTTCACGATGCCCGCGTCCAACGTCACGTTCACCGCGACGTGGACGGAGAAACCGCAGATCGAACCCGCGGAGCAGTTCACGCTCACGTATAGCCTTGGAGACTACACGGGCGGGACGGCTCCCACGGCGCTGACGGTCGAGACGGGGACGGAGGTCACGTTGGCGACCCCTCCCGCATGGGCGGAACACACCTTTGCGGGCTGGAAGATCGGCACGGAGACCCTGCAAGCGGGCGCGAAATATACGGTGACGGGGAACGTCACGGCGACGGCGCAGTGGACACTCGTCACCTATGCGGTCACCTTCGACCTCGACGGCGGCGAGATGGATCCCGCGCCGACGCAGGCGGCGACGGCGAAAGACGGCACCTTCACCCTTCCCGCAACCGAGCCCGCCAAGGACGGTTTCCACTTCGCGGGATGGAGCGACGGCACGACGACCTACGAGAAGGGCGCGACCTACACCATGCCGGGCGCCGCGGTGAAGTTCACGGCGCAGTGGACGGCTGTCACGCACGCGGAGCTCGTCGGCGGCTATTGGGTCGGTTCCTTTACGCAGGGCGAGGGCGATGAAGCGGTCTTGACGAGCGTCATTTGTGTCATCAATCCCTATGAGACGCCCACGGAAGTCGAGATGGATGAGGAGACGGTCGCGCTCAAAGTGGGGCGCTCGCTCTTCAAAGCCAAGATGACGGTGGGCGATGTGACCCTGTACAATACGGCGATGGTGCAGGAGTTCTATTGGCTCGAAGAGGAGGGGCTCTACACCAATGGGAACGTTGCCTTTAAGGTGATAGACGGCGCTCTTGCCTTCCTCACTCCCGAGCCGATGGACGAGGCCCCGAGCGATGCGAAATTCACCGCGATGACTCGCATCACCGCGCCCGCAGTGCCCGAATTCCCCGCCAGCCTCTATGGCAGAGTGGAGGACGACTTGCATTCGCCGTTCACCCAGATCGCGATCACGAAGGACAGCGAGACGGGCACGATCGGCATAACGCTCAACGGAAAGGAACAGAAGATCGAATGGTTCGGCGATATTGCCTACCTCACCGAGAGCACCGCGGGCGCGACGGCAAGCGTCGTGGGCGGTACGCTGTACAGCGAGACGGTGGAGCCCGAGGAAGAGGACGGCGACCCCGTTACCACCTTCTACCTCATTCCTCCCGAAGATGAGGATGTGATCGTCCTCGCGGAGGGTCCCGCTCCCACTCTCTACAAGGTGGAATTGTATAAGAACAAGACGGATACCACCACCATTACAGAAGGGACGTATTACGTCGAGAAGAACGGCAAGCTCGAAAATCTTGATATCGCGCAGGACGACAACTATACGTTCGTCGGCTGGGCGGACAAGACGACCGACGAGATCGTCGATCTCACAGACATCACCGAGGACCTCGCCGTGTACGAGAAGTGGTCGGTCAAGCCCGTCCACGTTGAATTCAATTGGGGCAACGGCACCTTTACGGGCGACGCGCCCGCGGCGGAGTTCGAACTCGGTGATGCGACTCTCGAGGGCGGCGGCCATTGGGATATCGATCTCACCGAATATAATGAGGTGCAGGCGCCCGCCGATCACACGTTCAGCGGTTGGGATGTTGTGGTTCAATCCCGCGATGGAAGCAGCTCTTCGAATTCGCTTTCCAAGGACACCACGAGTTACACCGTTTATCTCGGGACGCAATCGGTCACCTTTACGGCGATCTTTGCCCAGAACGATGAATGCGTCGTCACCTTCCGCGATCAGCACGGAAATCAGACCGCTAAGACTCTCAAGAGGGGCGATCAGCTCGGAGACGCGCTTCAAGATCCCGACCCGTGCATCGGCTATGTGTTCAAGGAATGGAACACGCAACCGGATGGCGAGGGTGTGACGGTGACCGCGGAGACGATCGTTCCCGACGAGCCCACCGTGGAATACTATGCGATTTGGGAAGATGTCGATTATACCATCATCTTCTATGCGGATGAGACGGAAGAAACTACAATTGATACAAAGACCGAATGTCATCTTACCGACTCGATCGATATCAGTAGCGTATCTGCTGAAAAGCCGCACTTCGACTTTGTATATTGGTATTACAAAGGACCGAGCGGAGAGGAAACGCCTATTGTAGGTGATCAAATTATTATCAGCGAATGGATCGTACACCTCGAAGGCACAACGTTGAAGCTCTATGCAAAGTGGGGTCCCGTTCAGCTTGGTACGGTTGAGGTTGACAAGTGGAATGATAATCCCAAGCATGAGCAGACCATGGAAGTCGGCGATATTTATACGCTTACAGGCGATCTTAGATTTACGAATCCCGAGGGAACGAAACGTTGGCATGGCGTAAACTGGATGCTTTCGGTGCCTAACGCAGATGGATGGGACAGTTTTACGCACTTTGCATATGATTGGAGAATGAATTACAATGTGCTTAATGTCTACAATCCCGATACGGCGGGCGACTATACCCCCAGCGCAACAGCAGTGAATTCCGATTACGAGTCTGATGATTGGGTGTCTGATCTTGACGAACTGGTTAAGGCGGACGATATCCGTTTGGAAGCAACGATCGCCTATCTCAGTCCGAATTGGATTTATGTATACTATAAGTTGTCCGCGAATTTCAAACCCGCCAAAGAAGACGTTGCGGGAGACCATTGGTTCACGCAGCTTTACACGGTAAGGGTCGCCAAGGCGCATGCGGGCGAATCTTTCTTGATCGGACTCGGTGGCGACAATGGAGCGCTCGACAATGCACAGCTCGCATATTCTGTGCATGAGCATGAGTTTACAGACGGCGTTTGCGTCTGTGGTGCAAAACAGTACTCCATTGAAGAGGGCGGAAAGACATACTCCGCTGTGGCAGACAACATTATAGGATATAAGACAAACGATACCGATCCTGCTTGGTGGAGTGTAGGGGGGGCTACTGACGATATCAAAATTTGCTCCGGCGATTTTGTCGCGATTATCACGGTCTCCAAATCAGCGGAAACAGACGGTGGATATTGCGATCTCGCGCCCGAAGTAAGTGCAGTTGCCCCGAATGGAGGTGGACTTACCTATAACATTAACGATTCAAGTGTAGATGGCGGCGCCAAGGCGTGGAATTACAACAATGACGAGGGTCAGTGGACTGAAGGCACAGTCAGTGCGATAAGTGGAGAACGTCCCACCAGCGATTGGAGCGGCGATTACACGATAACCTTCGTCAGAATAGGTACAATGCTTCGCATTACTTGGGAATTGCATAGAGAGGGCGTGTTGGTCTATAGCGAAAAGTGCGAAGCTACGGTTACTGAGGATGAACTGCTCGTGCATATTGGCGGGAACCCGTTCATAGGCTTCACAATGAACAATTGGCTTGCGTATTACGGAGAGCTCTCGCAGCAGTCGTAACCACAACAAAGCCTCGAAAGAGGAGAGAGAAAAAGTCCCGCGGTCTCCGCGGGACTTTTTTCGCTTTTCCCGTTTCGTGTGCTTTTTCGCGCCCCCGCCCTTTTCTGTCATGCGCTCTTTTATGTCATGTTGCCCCGCCCGCACGTTCTTTATTGCCTAAGGGCGGCACGAGGTGCTTTGCACCGAAGTAGCCGAGCGCACGTTCTTTTCTGTCATGTTGCCCCGCCCGCACGTTCTTTATTGCCTAAGGGCGGCACGAGGTGCTTTGCACCGAAGTAGCCGAGCGC
>CANPXX010000069.1 GCA_947587085.1 uncultured Clostridia bacterium
CCGCACTCCGCGCACCGCTTCCAATGCCCCGTCGCGTCGCTCTCATATCCCTCGGGATAGCGATGCTCGGGCGTCTCTTCCGTAGGAGAAGAGGGACGGACGAGCTCCCCGCCCGCATCCTCCTCGATGGGCGGCACATCCTCGGGCGTATGATACTCGGGCTCTTCCCCGACCTCCCTGTCTCCGTCCGTCTCCCCGTCTGTCTTACCTTCTGTCTTATCTTCCGTCTTATCTTCTGTCTTATCTTCCGTCTTTCCCCCTGTCTCGGGAGACGGGTCCACGGAGGGAGGAGGCGTCTCTTCGGGCGGAGCCTCCCCGCCGCTCCCGTCCGCTTCGTCCCCCTGCGGGGTCTCCGTTGCGGGAGGGAGCTCTTCCTCCCCTTGGGCGGTGATATCTCCGTTCCCCTCTTCCGACGTGAAGAGGTCTTCTCCCATGTCCCCGTACACGGGCTTCTGCCAAAAGACCAAGGTCGCCGCAACGATCATACAGCAACCGAGCAGCACCGCGAACGCCGCGAGCTTCACCGAGTTCTTCATCCGTATCCCCCCGAAACGAAAAAGGCACCCCTCAAAGGGCGCACTACTTTTTGTCTCGAATGGGCAAGCCGACCGCCCTCCGACCCCCGATGGGGTGTGTTTTCAAATTTTGCTATATTATAACCCTTTTTGAGCGCTTTGCCTCCGTTTTCAATTTGTTTGAATGCCGACCCCTCCGCCTCCCCCTTTTTTGTGAATTCTCATTTTTCTCCGTCCCTCCCGCTCATCTTTTGTTTCGTATGAACGGTTTTGCATCATGACTACTGCTAAGAGCCCTCCTCCACCCCTCGTCCAATCCTCTCGGAGCATGGCGGCACAACAAACTGTTTCCGACCGCGACCGGCCATTCATCAGGCGAAGATGCGCTCTTCCCCCGCTCCCGCCACAAATCGCTTGACATTTCCGCGCCGCTTTGCTAAGATAGAATACACCGCGCCGCTGTGGTGGAATTGGCAGACGCAAGGGACTTAAAATCCCTCGGTAGCGATACCGTGTCGGTTCGAGCCCGACCAGCGGCACCAAAAAGGGAAGGGCATTTACCCTTCCCTTTTTGGTGCCGAATGACGGGGTTGAAAATTACATTCGAGCCCGCGCGAGGCGACGGAAACGGAAGGGTGAAATCTTTCTTGTTGTTTGCCGCCGCCGAAGCCATCGAGCCGTAGGCGAAGATACCAGCGGCACAAGGCGCTTTGCCCGAAGCATTTTATAATGTCATGCCGCCCCGCGCGAGGTTTCTATTGTAGACCAAGCGCGGCATGAGCGCCGAAGTAGCCTGTCGCCCCGTTGCTTGCAAAGGCACGGACGGCTACGCTAAGCCGCGAAGTTTCGGAGATACCGCCAACCTAATTCGAACCAAGTTAGATCGGTCTATTTCTATCCAAAAAGCGAGGGCAACCGCCCTCGCCTTCTCTGTATTCGGCAAATTGAACTTGATAAATCGTTAAAGAACATTCCATCGTCTATTCGTTTTTCATGGCATGGAATTGGATGCTGACGTCGCTGTATCCCGTGACATATCCGAACCGCATGACGGCGATGCCGCTCGGGTCGATTTCCGTATACGGTTCCCCATTGACATACATGACGACCTTGTACCCTTCGATCGGATAGATGGAATACTGCAATTCGGTCCCCGCCCAAAATGTATCGTCCGCTTTCCCATCGAATTGGATGATCTCATCAAACGATAAGTTACAATGATATTCAAAATGATGATGCGGGACAGGGCCCTCCGCTCCCTCGGCGACCCATTTAAGGTCTGCGCTGTCCGCTGTGCCGTTGAGCGTATAATCGATCTTCAATTCATCGACCGCTTTATCGCTGTCGTTATCGATCAGTTGCAGCGTAACGGCGGACAGATCCAATTGACGGCCGAAGCAATCGCCCTCGATGTTTCGCAGTTGATAGACGTCTGTCGTGTAGACATTTTGCGCGACCGCTTCCGAGAATTCCACGACATAGTTTTCATTTCCCTCGCTCAAGACAAGCTCGATGTGATACGGCGTATAGAATTTCGTATCGATCGTGGACAGGTCTTTTATTTTGTTTTGATGTGTTTTAACGTATTCCATCCGATCCATTTCCGAAAATTCCACGCTGACCGTCAACTCGGGATCGAGATGGGATGTCCCTTGAAAAAGCCCCTCTTTGAGAGAAATTTCAAATTGCCTTTGCCCTGCGCAACCGACCAGGCAGGGCGCTATCGCAAACAAGATACCCGCAAAAGCTAATTTTCTCATGGACTTACTCCTTATGCCCCATGAAGTTTTCAAGCCTGTACTGTTCTACAACTTCTTTCCCCACCAACGTGATCGCCTTTTGCGGACACCCGCTGATACAGCGGTAACACATGGTACATTTCCCGTGGGGCGCGGCGGCTTGATTTTCGAGCGTGAAGTTTTTCATCGGACAAATGCGGACGCAGACGCCGCACCCGATGCAACGTGCCCGATCTATCTTCAATTTGTCGGAATAGCGTTTCGTCTTGCCGTAAAACCAGAGCCTTTGACCAAACAAGCCGACAAGATGAGGAAAAAATCCCAAGCCGTTTTGCGGATATCTCCCGCTCTTGATTTGCCCGACCGCACGCCCGATTTTCTCTTCCGCACGGCGAATGGTCTCCATTTTCTCTTCCTTGCTTTTCTTCAAGAGTTTACTGTCGCAGACGCTGTCGGGCATTTTGAGGTGCAGACCTCCCAAGACGGTTGCGCCGCACTTTTTCAAAAGTCTTGCCGAACAGCCCGCGCCGTCGCCGCTGAACGCGCCCATTGTCGCAAGACAAAAGACCTTCTTCCCTTCCATAGCGAGGCGTTGCGGACGATAAAATCCCTTACCATTTTGGGGGCATTGGAATACTGCACGGGATAGCCGAGGACAATGTATTCGTAATTTTTTAAGACGGAGAGGGCGGCTTCATCCTCGATCGCAAAGACGGGTGCATTTTCGTCCAACGATTTTACCAATTTTTCAACGCAAAATTTTGTATTGCCCGTGCCGCTCAAATAGATTGCACAATATTTCTTTTCCATTTTCTCTACCAAGTCCCCCCATCGATTCCATCCTATCACATCCGCACAAGAAAATCAAGCATTCATTCGCCGCTTTAACGGGGAAAGAAAACGAAAAAAGGTATACGGCGCGGGGCTCAAACCCCGTTTTGTCGCTTGCATTTTCCCCGCGGATGTGGTACAATACCGAAAAACCCTCCGAGGCAAACTATGGTAGAATTTCGGTCTAAATTGGACAGCAACAAGAGCCATGCGCTCCTCAAACGCACCTTCAAAAAATTGTTGTGGCTTTGTCTTGTGATGAGCGCCCTCCTTCTCCTCATCGGCGTGGTCGCGCTCGTCGCGCCGGAGGATGGCGCGGATCTCGCCGTCGGCATCTCCATGATCGTGCTTGGCGTAGCATTCACGCCGATCACCTACTTCCTCGCCCTCTTTATTCAGAGCCGCAACGACAAGACGGCGATCTTCATCAGTCCCGAGACGGAGGAAGTGTACACGTTCGACGAGCGGTCGATCACGGTCGTGCAGACGCGGGGCGAGCTGCTGTCCTCCACGCTCAGAGCGCAGTACGCCTACATCTATCGGGCGTATGAGGACAAAAATTACTACTATCTGTACATTTCGAGGATACAGGTGCACGTCATCGACAAGGCGTCGCTCACGCAGGGGACCCTCGGGGAGCTGAACGCGCTTTTGAGCGCCAACCTCGGGAATCGCTTCAAGATGAAATGACCGCCTCTTATAGCGCCCATGATAGCGAACGCCCCCGCTCCGTCTGTTCGGAGCGGGGGCATTTTGGAGGCGCCACCCGGATTTGAACCGGGGAGTCAGGGTTTTGCAGACCCTTGCCTTACCTCTTGGCTATGGCGCCA
>CANPXX010000070.1 GCA_947587085.1 uncultured Clostridia bacterium
CGTCAACGAGATCGTCCTGCCCATCCTCTCCAACGCGCTCAACGGGTCCCGCCTCCCCCTCGGCAGGAGCGGCACGGCGTCGGGGCTCGAATATTTCGACAAGGTCATCGCCATCGATCAATCCCCCATCGGGCGGACGCCGCGCTCCAATCCCGCCACCTATACGGGGGTGTTCTCTGCCATCCGCGACCTCTTCGCCTCCACGCAGGACGCCAAGGCGATGGGGTTCAAGGCGGGAAGGTTCTCCTTCAACGTGGCGGGCGGCAGGTGCGAAAACTGTCAGGGCGACGGCATCATGAAGATCGAGATGCACTTCCTGCCCGACGTGTACGTCCCCTGCGAGGTGTGCGGCGGAAAGCGGTACAACCGCGAGACGCTTGAAGTGAAGTACAAGGGCAAGTCCATCGCCGACGTCCTCGACATGACGGTGGAGGAGGCGTGCGAGTTCTTCCGCCACCAGCCCGCCATCTATAACAAGGTAAAGACGCTCGAAGAGGTCGGGCTCGGATATATCAAGTTGGGGCAGAGCGCCACCACCCTCTCGGGCGGCGAGGCACAGCGGGTGAAGCTCGCCACCGAGCTCTCGCGGCGCTCCACGGGCAAGACGGTGTATATCCTCGACGAGCCCACCACGGGGCTGCACAGCTACGACGTGGACAAGCTCGTCAAGATTCTGTTGCGCCTCCGCGACGGCGGGAACACCGTCGTCGTCATCGAACACAACCTCGACGTGGTGAAGGTCGCGGACCACATCATCGACCTCGGACCTGAGGGCGGGGACGGCGGCGGCGAGATCGTGTGCACGGGCACGCCCGAGGAGGTCGCCCGCGTCGAAAAGAGCTATACGGGCAAGTTTTTGAAGAGAGTTCTGTGACCGTCCGCGGACGGAAGGAGGGCGTATGTACAACCAAAAGATGCGCAAATTGGGCGAGGAGCGGTCGGCGATCCGCGAGCTCTTCGAATACGGCAACAGGCGCAAGGCGGAGATCGGCGCGGACAACGTGTTCGATTTCTCCCTCGGCAGTCCCAGCGTGCCCGCCCCTGCGCGGGTGGGGGAGGAGATAGCGCGGCTCATGCGCGAGACTCCCCCGCAGATTTTGCACGGCTACACGTCCGCCCCCGGCGCGATAGAGGCGCGCGCGGCGGTCGCCGACTATATCCGCACCGCGTTCGGCGTGCCCATGCAAAGCGACCTCGTCTACCTCACCTGCGGGGCGGCGGCGTCGCTTGCGGCGGTGTTCGGCGCCCTGTGCGGGCGGGGAGAGGAGATCATCGTCCCCGCTCCCTTCTTCCCCGAATACCGCGTGTTCATCGAACAGGCGGGTGGCGTCCTCGTCCCCGTCCCCGTGCGCGCCGATCTCCACCTCGACGTCGGGGCGATCGGTCGGGCGGTCACGCCCGCGACGGCGGCGGTCCTCATCAATTCCCCCAACAATCCCACGGGCGCGGTGTATCGCGACGAGGAGATCGCGGCGCTTGCCGCTCTTCTTCGCGAGAAGAGCAAGGGGCGGGACCCCATCCTCCTCATCGCCGACGAGCCGTACAGGGAGCTGTGCTATGTCGCGCCGCCCGTCTATCCCATGGCGGCGTACGAGCACACCGTAGTGTGCTATTCCTTTTCGAAATCGCTCTCGCTCGCGGGGGAGCGCATCGGCTACATCGCCGTGTCCCCGCAGTGCGCCGAAGCTCAGGGGTTGTTCGCCGCCGTCGCGGGCGCGGCGCGCGCGCTCGGCTATGTGTGCGCCCCCTCCCTCTTCCAAAGGGCGGCAACGGCGTGCCTCGGCATGTCGAGCGACGTCGGAACATATCGCGAGAACGGCGCCCTCCTCTATAGTGCGCTCACCGAGATGGGGTATCGGTGCGCCCCGCCCGAGGGCGCGTTCTACCTCTTCGTGAAGGCGCTCGAACAAGACGCCGTCCGCTTCTCCGAACGGGCGCGCGCGCACGAGCTTCTCCTCGTCCCCTCCGACAGCTTCGGCATGGAGGGGTATGTGCGCGTCTCCTATTGCGTGCCCCGCGCCGTCATCGAGAGGAGCCTTCCCGCCTTCTCGGCGTTGAAGAAGGAATATACAGGGAAATAAATTTCGCGAAAAAAGTTTCGCGAAATTCTTCATCGAATAGACACGCGCGATTTCATCGCGCGTGTTCTTATAATGAGGGCAAAGAATTTCGCGACGGAAAGATTTCGCAAAATTCTTCCAAAGAGAAGCTCCCTGCGGGGCAAGAATATGGGCAAAGAATTTCGCGACGGAAATTGGCGGGGACGGGAAACGTGGTTTGGGCTCTCTATCGCTTGCTCAGGCAACAAGCGCGGGCGAGCCGCGCAAATTGAGGCGCGCTCCGCAAAATGCGATTTTGCTCCGCGCGAGTTATTTTAATAGAAGGGGCGCTTCTTTAATGTCATGACCCACCCGCGTGTTCTCCAATGTCATTTTGAGCGGAGGCGAAGCCGAAGTCGAAAAATCTCTACCTTATTATAGTAATGCGGTAGAGATGTTTCGACTCGCGAGCCCACGTCCGCTGGACGTGGGCTCGCGGCTCAACATGACAATAAAGAAATACTTCGCCTACGGCGCATGCCGCCCTTAGAAGAACAAAAGAACCTGCGGGCGGGCAACATGGCAAATGGGAACGTGCAATCGGGGCGTGCGCCGCTGCGCGTCGCTCAAAATGACAATGGGAGAAATGTTTCGGTAAATGGAACGTGAACCTGTGGGCGGGGCATGACATTATGCAGTGCCGTGGGGAGCGGGCGTTGCATAGAAACCCTCCGCATTCCGCATATTGAAGGCATACGGAGGTTTTGTATGAAAGCAACGGGAATCGTGCGGCGCATCGACGAGCTCGGAAGGGTGGTCATTCCCAAAGAGATCAGGCGGACCCTGCGCATCCGCGAGGGGGATCCCCTCGAACTCTTCACCGATCGCGACGAACTGATGCTCAAAAAATATTCGCCCATCGCCTCGGTGGAGCGGTTTGCGGAGGGAACGGCGAAGTCGCTCAACGAGCAGAGCGGCTTTCTCGCCGTCATTACCGATACCGACGCGGTGCTCGCGGCGGCGGGACAGGGCAAGAAGGGGTTGGTCGGCAAGACGCTGTCCGACGAGATGACCGATATCCTCGCCTCTCGGCGGAGCTATCTCGCGAGCCGTGCGGACGGCGGCGACGTGCTCCCCGTGGCGAAGGACGCCTTGGAGGCGACCGCCGAGATCGTGGTGCCTATCGTGTCGGGCGGAGACTGCCTCGGCGCGGTCATTCTCCTTTCGCAGGAGGAGGGCGCGATCATGGAGTCCTCGTCGGTCAAGCTCGCCCGTCTCACGGCGGACATCATCGCCAACCAATTCGAGTGAACGTCTCCAAGAGCGCCCGCTCCTTTGACGGGACGGCGCGCTCCGCGCTTTTCCGCGGCTTTGCGGTGCTCACCGCGGGCGGGCTCGTCGCCAAGGGAGTGGGCGCGCTCTACCGCATCCGCCTGTCGGGACTGCTCGGCGGCTACGGCATGGGGCTGTACCAGATGGCGTATCCGCTCTTCTGTCTCTTTCTCACCCTCTCGTCGGCGGGGGTGCCCACGGCGCTCGCGCGCGCGGTGGCGCGGGAGCGTGCGGACGGACGGGAGAGCGGCGGGACGGTGCGGGCGGCGCTCCTCCTGTTTGCGGCGCTCGGGGCGGTCGGGAGCCTTCTCATGTGCCTGTTTGCGCCCGCCATGGGGCGGGTGCAGGGGGAGGAGGAGCTTCTG
>CANPXX010000071.1 GCA_947587085.1 uncultured Clostridia bacterium
GCGATCGACCTCATCGACGAAGCGGCGTCCCGCGCCCGCCTCAATTCCTATGTCGGACCCGCCGAACTGCGCGAGCTCGAGGATAAGATCCTGCGCCTCACCGCCGACTGCGACAAGGCGGCGAAGTGGAAGGACTACGCCCGCGCGCAGACGCTCACCAACCAGATCCGCGAACTCACCGAGAAGCGGGACTCTCTCCGCTCCGAATGGAACAGCAAGCGCAACGAGACCCATCTCACCATCGGCAAAGAGGAGGTCGCCGAGATCGTGAGCGCATGGACGGGAGTTCCCGTCGTCAAGCTCACCGAGGAGGAGAGCGCCCGCCTGATGGCGCTCGAGAGCGAACTGCACGAGCGCATCGTGGGACAGGACGAGGCGGTCGCCGCCGTCGCGCGGGCGATCCGCCGTGCGCGGGCGGGCTTGCAGGACCCGAAGCGCCCCATCGGTTCCTTCATCTTCGTGGGACCCACGGGCGTGGGAAAGACCGACCTCACAAAGGCGCTCGCCGAGAGCCTCTTCGGCGACGAGAGCATGATGATCCGCCTCGACATGTCCGAATACATGGATAAGGGGTCGGTGACCAAGATCATCGGCGCGCCGCCCGGATACGTCGGCTTCGACGACAGCCACGGCGTGCTCACCGAGCGCGTGCGCAACAAGCCGTATTCCGTCGTCCTCTTCGACGAGATCGAGAAGGCGCATCCCGACATATTCAACGTGCTGTTGCAGATTTTGGACGACGGGCGCCTCACCGACAGCCGCGGCAGGGTGACCTCCTTCAAGAACACCGTCATCGTGCTCACCTCCAACGTGGGCGCGCACGAGGTGAAGGAGGTCTCGGCGCTCGGCTTCGGCGGCGGGGAGGAAGAGG
The DNA here is from genome assembly GCA_947587085.1 of uncultured Clostridia bacterium. GTDB lineage: Bacteria > Bacillota > Clostridia > Christensenellales > Borkfalkiaceae > Gallimonas. The sequence goes on from CANPXX010000071.1 coordinate 872, forward strand.
GCGCCTACGAGCACATGAAGGAGCGCATCGAACAGGCGCTCAAAGGACACTTCAAACCCGAATTTTTGAACCGCGTGGACGAGATCGTGGTATTCCACAAGCTCACGCGGGAGGACGTGGCGAAGATCTGCGACAAGATGCTCGCCTCCCTCCAAAAGCGGCTGAGCGAGAAGGAGATCACCCTCAAAGTGAGTTCCCGCGCGCGCATGGCGCTCGTGGACGAGGGCTACAACGAGGAGATGGGGGCGCGCCCGCTCAAACGGGTCATCCAGCGCCGCGTGGAGGATCTGCTCTCCGAGGAGATCATCTTGGGGCACATCGGGAACGGCGCGGTCGTCGTGCTCGACGAGCGGGACGGCATGCTGGTGTTCCAGAGAGAATAAAAGAAGGCGCCCGTCCGAGGGCGCCCCGACAGAGAACGCCCGCGGCGCATGCGCCGCGGGCGTTCCGTCTCATTCGTTCAGATTCCAATCGATGGGTCGGATTCCCTTCGAGCGGAGGTATTCGTTGGTCTTGGAGTAGTGGCGGCACCCGAAGAATCCGCTGTACGCGGAGAGGGGGGAGGGATGCGCGCATTCGAGCACGAGGTGTCTCCTTTGGTCGATGAGCGGCTTCTTCCTCCGCGCGTTCCCGCCCCAGAGGAGGAACACGAGGTTGTCCTTCTCGCGGGAGAGGAGCTCGATGACGCTGTCCGTGAACCAGCTCCAACCGCAGTCCGCGTGGGAATTCGCCTGATGCGCCCGCACGGTGAGCGCGGTGTTGAGAAGGAGCACCCCCTCCTCTGCCCACTTCGTGAGGTCGCCCGAGCGGGGCGGCGCATAGCCGAGGTCATTTTGGAGCTCTTTGAGCATGTTTTCGAGGGAGGGGGGCTTGGGGACGCCCCTCTTCACCGAGAAGCACAGCCCGTGCGCCTGTCCCTCGTTGTGGTAGGGATCCTGCCCGAGGAGCACCGCCTTCACCTTCGCGTACGGGGTGAAGCGGAAGCAGTTGAAGATGTCGTACATGTCGGGATAGACAGTGTAATGCGAATATTCGTATTTGAGGAATTCGCGGATCTTCTTGTACCGTTCGTCCGCGAAGAGGGGGGCAAGGGGCTCCTTCCAATCGCCGAGGTCGATCATATGCGGTTCTCCTTATCGGGTTCGATGGTTGATTCGGCTTCGTCGGGCTGTACGGGCGCTTCGTCGGTCTCTTCGCCCTGCGCCGCGTCGACCTTTTTGCCCAAGCGCTTTTCCAAGGTCTTGAAGAGGAGGGGATAGAGGAACACGAGCAGGAAGAGCTCGAAGAAGGTGAACAGGAAGCTCACCCACGAATTTGCGGTGACGTCTTTGATCGCGCCCGTGACGGAGGGCATGAGAATCTGCTCGTACAGGAGCAGGATGAGGACGCCGAACACGCACCGTGAGACCTTTGCGGAGGCGGGCACTTCGGTGGAGAAGTCCACGAATTTCTTTTCGAGGAACCATGCGACGTCCACGCCGAGAAACCGACCCGCGTCCTTGAAGCCGTCCTTCATCATCTTTTTGGGATCGACGAGGAGGGCGCCCGAGGCGTCGTAGTCCAGGGGATAGGGTTTGAGATGGATGTATATGAGGAATGCCGCCGTGAGGAGGGCGCCGACCGCGGGCACGAGCCAGTCCCGCTCGGGGTGTCTTTCGAGGAGCGGCCAGAGGAAGGCGCCGCCGAGGACGACGAGAACGCCGAGGAGGGCGCCCACCACGACGTCCTGCGGCGTGTGGACGCCGATATAGTTGCGGGAGAACATCGTGAGCAGGATGAGCACTGCCATCAGAACGCAGAACGCCCGCCGCTTGCGGTAGCGTTCGATGAGCGTCCCGTAGTTGGAGGCGGCGGTGACGCTGTGCCCGCTCGGGAAGGAGTAGCCCGAGGCGGACTCGAGCGGCTTTATCTCGGCGGAGCGCACCCACGGACGGTAGGCGCAGAAGGAGAGTTTCAGCGTCTGCATCAGAAAGCGCGAGACGCCGAGGTTGAGGAACATCGCCCTGCCGCTCCGCTTATCCACAGCCCAGAACAGCACACAGGCGAGCATAAAGATGAATACGCCGTAGGAGATCTCGCTCAGAAAGAGGAAGAAGTCGTTGAATGCGCCGTTTACCGCTTCGCGGAATTTTTGCAAGGCGAGCAAATATTGCAGATCGAAAGACATAGAGCCTCCTTAAATTTCGGGTATCCGATTTTTTGTTTTCCGAGCCCAAACGTGCTCTGCGGGTTTCATCTTGTCACAAACTCTCCAAGATCTCTTTGAGACGGGCGCGGAGCGCGCTCAGGGCAAAGGCGCAGTTGCGGCGGAACTGTTCGGTGGTCGAACCCGAGCCGTACACGTCGGAGATCGCCTTCACGCTCGCGAAGGGGACGCCCGCATATCTGCACGCCTGCGCGATGGCGGCTCCCTCCATTTCGCGGATGTCGCACCCGAGCGAGAGCAGAAGGGCGTGGTCGGTCGGCGAATCGTTGAAGCGGTCCCCCGTCCCCAAGGCGCGGCGGGGATAGGGGAGCGGAGGGCAGAAGAGGGGAAGAAAATTCTCCGTCTCGCCGTCGAGCGTGCCGACGGCGGAGCCGTTCAGCTGGGCACAGTCGAAGTCGTACTGCACCGCCCTGTCGATGAGATACACTTCGCC
>CANPXX010000072.1 GCA_947587085.1 uncultured Clostridia bacterium
TCGATTGGGTACCGTGCGTTCTATAATTGTACCTCTCTCACGAGCGTGACGATCGGAAACGGCGTGACCTCGATCGGAGAGGATGCGTTCAACGGTTGCTCCTCTCTCACGAGCATTGTCATTCCCGACAGCGTGACCTCGATCGGAGAGGATGCGTTCTATAATTGTACCTCTCTCACGAGCGTTCACATCGCCGACCTTGCGGCGTGGTGTAAGATCGAGTTTGAGGATTGGTGGTCCAATCCGCTCTATTATGCGCATCATCTCTATCTCAAAGAGACGGAGGTCAAGGAGCTTGTCATTCCCGATGAAATTACGGAGATCAAAGATTACGCATTCCAAGGCGGCGCCTTTACGAGCGTGAAACTTCATGACGGCGTGACCTCGATTGGGTACCGTGCGTTCGAAGATTGCACCTCTCTCACGAGCATTGAAATTCCCGACAGCGTGACCTCGATTGGGTACCGTGCGTTTCGGAATTGCACCTCTCTCACGAGCATTAACATTCCCGACAGCGTGACCTCGATTGGAAATGGGGCGTTCGCGTATTGCACCTCTCTCACGAGCATAGAAATTCCCGACAGCGTGACCTCGATCGGGTATGAGGCGTTCAGGGGTTGCACCTCTCTTACGAGCGTGACGTTTGCCGAAACGGAGGGCTGGTTTGTTTCTAGATATGCAACCGCGACGAGCGGGACCGAGATTTCAAGTGCAAACTTGCAAGACCCCGCCACCGCCGCAAACTATTTGACGAATGGTTACTGTCATTATTATTGGAAGCGGAAGTAGGAGGGGGGTCGAAAAGTTTCGCGAAATTCTTTATAGAATAGCCACGCGCGGTGCATTCGCACCGCGCGTGGTCTTATAATGCGGGCAAAGAATTTCGCGACGGAAATGGGGTTCCCAATTTGTCATGTTGCCCGACGCGTAGCGGCTACTTCGCGCTTTGCGCGTGCCGCTCGTGCCGTCCTTCGGCAAATAGAGCGTGCGGGCGGGGCGGCATGACATTATAGGCGGCGCCGCGGGGAACTTCACGGAAGTGTTGACGCGGTCTCTGCGTCCGTCCGCATGAGGTCGGCGAGCGTATAGCGCGAGAAGAAGTCGCGGATGGTCTCGTCGAGGGCGCGCCAGACGGGGAGGGTGGGGCAGGAAGAGGCACGGGGGCATGCCTCGGCACTCTCCGAGCATTCGCTCGCGACGAGCGAGGTCTCCGTCGTCTGCAAGATCTCCGCGAGCGTGTACTCCGCGGGGGCGCGGGTGAGGCGGTAGCCGCCGTTCTTGCCGCGCGTCCCCTCCGCGAATCCCGCCTTGACGAGGGTATTCATGATCGCTTCGGCGTACTTCCGCGGAATGCCCTCCGTTTCGGCGATCTCTTTGAGCGCCGCGCTTCCGCCGCGTTCGGCGAGGGCGGCGAGGATGCGGAGCGCGTATCTGCCCTTGGCGGAGACGATCACGTCTCCTCCTCGTCGTCGAGGCAGGTCCTGAACTTCGACTTATCGTAGGGGATCCCGTTCTTGGTGTAATAGTCCAAAATGGCGGCTTGGACCGCCTGTTCGGCGAGGACGGAGCAGTGGAGCTTGTGGGCGGGGAGCCCGTCGAGCGCCTCCGCCACGGCGCGGTTGGTGAGTTCGAGCGCCTCGGAGAGGGGCTTCCCCTTAATCATCTCGGTCGCCATCGAGCTCGAAGCGATGGCGCTTCCGCATCCGAAGGTCTCGAATTTGACGTCCACGAGCACGCCGTCCCGCACCTTGATGTACATCTTCATGATGTCGCCGCACTTGGCGTTGCCGACTTCTCCAACGCCGTCCGCGTCCTCGATGACGCCCACGTTGCGCGGGTGTTTGAAATGGTCCATGACTTTTTCGCTGTAAAGTGCCATACCGAATCTCCTTTCCGTTACAGAATGAATGAGCGCTTGCCCTCTTGCAAGTCGCGCCAGACGGGCGACATGTTGCGGAGGCGTCCGACGACCTCTTTGACCGCTTCGATGATATAGTCTATTTCCTCCTCCGTGGCATGGTCGCCGAGGGTGAGACGGAGGGAGCCGTGCGCCACGTCGTGCACCCGTCCGATGGCGAGCAGGACATGGCTCGGGTCGAGGGAGCCGGAGGTGCACGCCGAACCGGAGGAGGCGCAGACTCCCTTCTCGTCGAGCAGAAGGAGGAGGGATTCGCCCTCGATGCCCTCGAAGCAGAAGCTCACGTTGCCCGCCAGCCGCCGCACGGGGTCGCCGTTGAGGGCGGAGTGGGGGATGGTGGAGAGCCCGCGGATGAGCCTGTCGCGAAGCGCCGACACGCGGGGGGTGACGATTGGCATTTGGGCGACCGCCTCGCGGAGCGCCGCCGTCATCGCCGCGATGGCGGGGAGGTCCTCCGTGCCCGCGCGCTTGCCGCGCTCCTGTGCGCCGCCCTCGATGAGCGGGGTGAGGGGCGCGCCCGTGCGCGCGTACAGGACGCCCACTCCCTTGGGACCGCCGAACTTGTGCGCCGAGAGGGCGAGATAGTCGCACGAGAGCTCCCCGACGTCCACGGGGAGATGTCCGACCGCCTGTACGGCGTCGGTGTGGAAGAGAACGCCGCGCGCCTTGCACAGCGCGCCGATCTCGCGGACGGGTTGCAGGGTGCCGATCTCGTTGTTCGCCGTCATGACCGAGACGAGCGCCACGTCGTCGCCGAGCGCCTTTTCGAGCGTGGAGAGTTCGAGGATCCCGTCCGTGCCCACGGGCAGAAGGTCCACCTCGAAGCCCGCCTTTTTCTGCCGTTCGAGGGAGTGGAGCACCGCATGGTGCTCGATGGCGGTGGAGATCAGTCTCTTTTTTCCCTTTCTCGCGCCTGCCGCCGCCGCGCTCGCGATCGCCTGATTGTCCGCTTCGCTGCCGCCCGACGTGAAATAGATCTCCTTGGGCAGGCAGTGCAGCGTCTCCGCCACCGCCGCGCGGCACGCCGAGAGCTGTTCCTGTGCGGCTTGTCCCGTGGAGTGCAGGCTGGACGGATTTCCGAAGAAGCGCTCCGCCGTTTCGGCGTACGCTTCGAGCGCGCATTGCCGCATCTTGGTGGTCGCGGCGTTGTCTGCATATACGTACATCGGAAGCTCCTTTTAATTCCTATTATTTTTATAGGAATTATAGCATGCGCGGGGACGGCTGTCAAGCGTTTTGAGAGGTCCGCGCGCGGGAAACAGAGAAAACCCCGCGCCATAGGGCGCGGGGATAAAATGTCGCACATGCGCGAACGAAGCCTTTTCGGCTCGCTCGGCGTTGGTCGCAAAGATATGCACCTCCAAAATGTCTAACTTTAGTTAAATATTCGTGGGGAATTTAGAAGAAGTATTAAATTCAATATATGCAAATAGCGAGTTCGTTTCTAGAG
>CANPXX010000073.1 GCA_947587085.1 uncultured Clostridia bacterium
GGCATCGAGGCGGCGGTCTCCGCGGCGCACACGGAGCTCGACGCTTTGAAGACCGCCGCAGAGCTCTCCGCCGAGGAGACGCTCGCTTCGGCAAAGCAGGAGGCGAAATCGTCGCTCGCGACCTATAAAGACAGGGCAGACTACCGCCCCGACCAGCAGACGCAGTACGACGACATTCTCCAACGTGCGAACACCGCCATCGACGGCGCGACGGACACGGCGGGCATCGAGACGGCGGTCTCCGCCGCGGAGAGCGAACTCGACGCCCTGCCCACCGACGCCCAGCTCACCGAGACGGAACAGCGGCTCAGCGAATTGAAAACGCAACAAAAGAGCGCCCTCGCGACCTATAAGTCCCGCGACGCCTACCGTCCCGCGCAACAAGAGCAGTACGACGACATTCTCCAACGCGCGAATGCCGCCATCGACGAAGCGCGCACCGAGGAGGCGGTCACGGAAGCGGTCTCCGCGGCACATACGGAGCTCGACGCCTTGAAGACTGCCGCGCAACTCGACGCCGAGGAACTCGCCGCGCTCAATGCCGCCAAGCAATACGCAAAGGAGACCCTCGACGCCCACTTCGAGGAGACCGATTTCACCGCAGAGGATTGGTCCTCGATCGAGAGCGCGATCGAAGGATACAAGACGCAGATCGACGAAAAGACGACCGCAGAGGACGTGCAGGAACTTTTGGAGACCGCGGAGAGCGCGCTCGACGAAACGTGGCTCCCCAAGCGCACCTTCCGCATCACCGCGGTACAGACGCAAAACGGGCGCATCGTGCCGAGCGCGGAGCGCGCCAAGGCGGGCGCCGTGATCACATTCTCTTGCGAAGCGGAAGCGGGATTCCGCGCCTACAACGGTTCGCTCTCCGTGAAAAAGATCGCGGACGGCAAGGATGTTCCCATCACGCGCGCCTCTTTCACGATGCCCGCGGAAGAGGTCGAGATCTCCGTATCCTTTGTAAAGGAAGCGGATCGCGGCGTGCCCATGCGGCTCACGAGCCCCGACGAAGAGGACATCGGCGCCCACAAACTCGGTTGGGAGTCGACGACGGCAACGGGCTGGGACGGCTGGCCCGCCGAGGCGAACAAACAGAGCGTCCGCATCGAAGGCTTCGGCTATATCAACAACCTCACCATTCACGGAATGGAAGAGGGCGAAGTCGGCTTCACCTACGACCTCGAAAAAGCCGGCGCGCGTTACGACTATTTCAGCGCCGAAGTCGGCATTCATTTTGACAACGGAAATCAATACATTACGACGATGCACGTCATCGTCCGTTTCCAGGAGAAGGGAAGCGAAGAATGGGGAAACGAATACAAGCTCCTCATTTACGGAATGCAGTCCCCCACCCTCATTCAGGTGCCCATCCCCGAGAATGCCGCGAAGATGCAACTCCATGCCGACCCGGGCGACCGTGAATCGGAAACTTGCGCCAAACCGAACGATTTTGACATCATCGTATGGGGCAACCCCATGCTGTATAACGGCGCGCTCGGCGAGAATGTGAACTCGCTCACCCTCGCCGCCGTACAGCCCGCCGAGGCGACCACGGGATACGACGGCGTGCCCGCGCACAACTACGGCATCAAGAGCTACCCCGGCTACAATTTCTTGCCGACGGTGGCGGGCAAGACCTACCGCGACGGCTTTATCACGAACGGCTCGGGCGTGGACGGCGACGACAAGGGCTTCACCTTCGACCTCACCGACTACTGCGGCGAAGGCGGGCTGGACACCCTTGTGGGATTTGCGGGCTTGCAGGACGATCCGAACTACTCGGGCGAAGCCAAACTCGTCATCATGGTAGACGGCGCCGTGAAGTTTGAAAAAGTCATGCAGACGGGCGATGAAGCAATTCCCGTGCGCATCCCCGTCCTCGGGGCGACGGAGCTGAAACTTCTCATCGTCAATTCGGACAACGCACAGGTCTGCGACGTCTGCGTGTTTGCGGAGATGACCCTCATCCGCGAGGCGGCGCACCCCATCGATCCGAACACGGTGCTCCTCTCCGAACTCGAATACGAGGGCACGACCTACTGGCCGCCCATCGAGGCGAAGTATTACAGCGTGTCCGACTTCACCGGCAAAGCCGCCGTTCAAGCGGGCGGACTGTTCTACACGGGCATGACCAAAGTCAACGGCGCGACGGTGGACGGCGGCTTTATCACCCATTCGGACAGCAGCAATGCCGACTCGTGGTACGGCTTCACCTTCGATCTCAAAGAAGAGGCGTTTGAACGGCTTGTCGGCTATTTCGGCGTACTGGATACCGCGGATATCGGCGGCGCCTATACGCCCAAACAAGCCGCAACGAAGATGTCCTATAAGATCCTTGCGGATATGGGGAGCGGCGAGTTTGACAGAGAACTTGTTTCCGCGACCGTCGTCGACAAGGGCGCCCTCGCCTCCATCGACGTCTCCGTTCAGGGTGCAAAGCGCATCCAACTGCTCATGAGCTGCGGACCGGACAACGCAACGACCGAGGGCGACATCGGCATCTTTACGGGCATGTATCTCACCTCGGCGGCAAAGGCATAGACCGCCGTCCTCCTTCCCTCCTCCCCTTTGCGGGAGGAGGGCGAGACGGGAAAAATGCAGGGCTCTTTCGCAACTTTTGAGGTAACGACATGTGGAAAAGAGTAACAAGTGTTGCACTGATCTTGTGTTTCGCGCTCGCCTGCGGCGGGTGCGGGCAGAGCGCTACGCCCCATGACGGTGTAGGACGGGAGAATGCAGATCATATCCCCCAAACTTTACAGACTATGCAGACTATGCAAACAAACAACGACCAAACGCAGCAGGAATTTGAAGCCTATGCGCTCGATCCCGCAGACCTTCCCATCACGTTTGTCTACGGCGGCGTCGCCTACCATGGCTTCCGCGGCTTCCTTCTCCGCAATATGACCGACGGCACGGCGGGGGAAAAGCGCACGGTTACGAGCGTCCTCTCGCACCCCGACGGGCTGCTCGAAGCCACGGTGGAGGCGGCGTTCTACCCCGCCTACGATGCCTACGAGTGGACGGTCTATTTCCGCAACACGGGCACAAAAAATACGGCGGTCCTCTCCGACCTTGTGGCGGCGGACGTGCGGTTTACGGGCGAAAATCCCGTTCTGAAAGGCAACCTCGGCGACTACGGCGGACACTTCGCCCCCTTTGAATATCCGCTGGGGGAGAC
>CANPXX010000074.1 GCA_947587085.1 uncultured Clostridia bacterium
CCGTATTTCTTGGCGGCGGAGAGCCCGAACACGTGGTCGTCCTCGTTGATGGTCCCCCCCACCGCGCACAGGGAATTGTGGCAGTTGGTGAGCGTGTAGGGCACAGGGAAGGCGGTCAGCCCGCTCGCCCGCGCCGTCTGGATGATGCCGACGTAGGTGATGTCGTGCGAGACGAGCGCGTCGAAGCGCAGTCTCAGATTCTCTCCGTCCCCCTCGTCGTGCGAAGCGATCATGCCGTACGTCAGCGTATTCTTCACCGCGACGGCGCGTTTATCCGACGTCATGAACGCCTGCGATTCCTTGACGATTCTGCCGTCCATGTAATAGGCGCCCTGCCGTATGAGTTTTACCATATGCGACCTCCCTCTCCCCTTTATCATATCATTTCCGCGGAGAATTTTCAAGAGCTCTCCGCAAAAAGCGCGCAATTTTCGGGGGAAAATTTTTTTCTCCGCCCAAAGGGTTGATTTTTGTCCGCAAAACCGCTATACTGTGACTATGGAAAACGACACAACGCCCGCCGCCCCGCAGCCCGAAACGCCGCCCCAAGAGGGCGGGGCTCCCGCGCCGAGGGCGCTTCCCGTCAAGCGCTATCCCTTCCGCTTCTCCACGCTCACCCTGCTCCTCATCCTGCTGGGGCTGCTTTTGAGCGCGGCGGGGTTTGCCCTCACCACATGGCAATTCACGGGCTTCCTTTCAGACGGCGACATGACCTCCGTCTATGAGTGGCTCAAATACGCGCTCCTCTATCTCGTGAGCGTCCTCTTCGCCGTCCTCCTCACCGCGATGCTCATCCGCTCGCAGTATATCCTCAACGACCGCGAGCTCGTGATGCAGTTCGGGCTCATCCGCTCCCGCTATGCGCTCAAAACCATCTACTCCGTCCACCTCTTCAAGGGGGCGAACAAACTCGCCGTCTACTTCGACGACTTCCATACCAAGTACATGGTGATCGTCGTGAAGGAGAGCTGGTACGACGACTTCGTGAAGTCCCTCCTCGAACGGAACGAGAAGATCGGCTTCTCCTTCTCCACCGCTGAAGAGGAGAACGACGCCAAGAAAAAATGATCCGACCCAAACCGATCGCCCCGCATTGTATGCGGGGCGATCGCGCTATCTCGGAAATATACTGTCATTGTGCCGCGGGGGGACCGCCGTAAAAGTCCTTCTCCGTGCGCTTCCACATCCGCGCGATGAAGCGCATGCGGAGGGAGGTCGGGCACAGGACGCTGCAAAGATAGATGAGATGATTCCATCCCCCCACGATCTTGCGCCGACGGTTGCGGCGGACCGCTTTGAGAGAGGCAACCGCCACCGCTCGCGGACTCTTTGCGGAGAGCCTGCCGATAAAGCCGTGCGAGCGGATGTTCTCCTTGATGTCGTCGCGCGTCGGGATGCTCCCGGGGAGCACGCAGGTGACCTTCGCCCGCCCGCGGAGCTCCTCGTGCAGTCCCGCGCAGACCTGTTCGAGCGCCTTCTTGGTGGCGCTGTACAGCGCGAAATAGGGCATGGGCGAGACGCCCGACATGCTCCCCACCGCGAGGAGCTCGGTGTTCCCGTCCAGCGCGGAGAGGGACAGCGCGCCGCGCAGAAGGGAGACGGCTCCCTCCAGATTGACGCGGCATTGGGCGACGACGCGCGCCTCGTCGTACCGCCCGAGCGCCATCTGCGTGTCGATTCCCGCCACATAGACGAGCCGTTTCAATCCGATCCCCTGCGTGGAGAGCTCCCCGAGAAGGGCAAGGCGGCTCTCTTCGTCTGCAAGATCTGCCGCCCGAAAGCGCACTTCGAGCGCGGGATAGCGCGCACGGAGATCTTCCGCGCGCGCACGCAGAACGGCTTCGCTCCGCCCCGTTAAAAAGAGAGGCTCGCCGCGCGACGCCAGCTCCTCGCAAAAGGCGCTCCCGAGCCCGCCGCATGCGCCCGTGATGAGTGTGAATCGGTATGACTGTTCCATCTTCTCAATCGGGGAGCGGGATCTCCGTCACCCCGTCGTCTATGAGATAGCACATCTCCTCATGCTCGTTGACACCCGCCTGAATCTGCTGGGGCGTGAGTTTCAGATATTTGATGGTCGCATTGGCGAGGACATGGAACGCGCCGTCCATGATGGCGCATTCGGCGGTGAGGAAGGTGCCGCTCTCCTTCACCACCGCGCCGCGCCCGACGAGCGGCTCGCCGTAGGGCACGGGATGGCGATACTTGGTCTCGAGGGAGAGCGTCACGCCGTAAGTGAACTCCCCGCCCTCCTTCGCCCAAAGCGCGCGGAGCCCCATTTCGTCGAGCATGGCGGTGATGAGCCCGCCGTGCACCCGACCGGGATAGCTCTGATGTTCTTCCCGAAAGGAGAAGAGAGAGACCACGCTTCCGTCCTCCATCGAATAGAAGGGCGCGCGCACGCCGTACGCGTTGTCCAAACCGCAGACGGCGCACATCTTGCTGTTCCTCTGCTTTGCCGTAACCTTCATCGTTCTTCCTCCTTCGTTGGATGTCTTTCCGATTATATCAAAATATTTCGCATTTGAAAAGCGTTTTGCAAAAAATATCCGAATCCCTTTCGCCGTCCGCCGCACGGGACGGACAATGGACCGAAAAAGATTTTACACATTTCGGAATTTCGTGCGGAAATCGGTTGCTTTTTTCGGGAAAGTCGTGTACAATGAGAGGGCTTGCAGAGATGGCGGAGCGGCTGAACGCGCACGATTCGAAATCGTGTGATGGTGGTGAATCATCCGGAGGTTCGAATCCTCTTCTCTGCGCCAACATTTAGTGGTTAGGTGGGATAACGCCTACATCATATCCCACCTAACGGCTAAAAACTTTCCCAAAAGCACAATTTTCCCCCGAAACGATTTGTTGCGCTGTACCAAATCTGTACCAAACCCCTTTGCAGGGCGCTCCTTTCCTATTTTTTATGCATCAAGGCGGGCTTCCCCCGCCTCTTTGCCTAAATTTGGAAATATATCCCTGCCAAGCAAGGTTTCCCTTGTTTTTGCAAGGTTTTCCCCGCTGTCCTGCAAAAAATTTCCTCCAAACGGTTGACAAC
>CANPXX010000075.1 GCA_947587085.1 uncultured Clostridia bacterium
CCGACTTCGCGAACACGCCGCACCGCGAGGCGATGGGATACACCCGCTCCGCTTGCAGGGAGAGGGCGTCCATCTCGTCCGCCGTGAGGTCGAGCAAGGTCGCCATCTGGTCGATGAAGGCGCCCGTCCCGCCCGCACAGCTGCCGTTCATGCGCTGCTCCGCGCCGCCCGTGAGGAAGATGATCTTGGCGTCCTCGCCGCCGAGCTCCACCGCCGCGTCCGCGTCGGGATAGAAGCGGCGGATGGCGCCGTACGCCGCCTGCACCTCCTGCACGAAGGGCAGCTTGCCGCGCTGGGAGAGCCCGAGCCCCGCCGAGCCCGTCACGCACACCCGATAGCGGTCGGAGAGGGAACGGACCTTTTTGAGCTCGCCGAGGACGCACTCCTTGACGCGCGAAAAATGGCGCTCGTATGAAGAGTAGAGCACCTTTCCCGTTTCATCCGCAACACATACTTTGACCGTGGTGGAACCCACGTCGATTCCCAAAAGCATCGACATACCGTTTAACGTTTGACCTCTTTGCCCCATTATAACACAGCCGCGCGAAAATGACAAGGCGCGGGCGGCGAAAAACGGAGGAAATTTTTTCTTTGCGCTTCCCTTTTCCCCCTCCTTTCTCCCCTCTCCGCGCCGCCGCGCGAAAAAAGGGCGGCGCCGCAAGCGCCCGCCCTTCCGCACAAATGCGTTCTATTCCCCCTTTTTTCGACATAGGATGAAATGACCTGTGTCGAAAAGGGGGAATCTTTCATGTGGTCTGATATCGAAGCGCGGGCTATGCGGTGCGGGGAATACATCGCGGCGACGGGCTGTACGGTGCGCGCCTGCGCCGCCCGCTGCGGCGTCTCCAAATCCACCGTGCATAAGGACGTGACCGAGCGCCTTCCCGCCATCGATCCCGCGCTCACGGAGCGGGTGAAGGCGGTCCTCGACCGCAATCTGAGCGAACGGCATCTGCGCGGCGGCGACGCGACCCGCCGCAAATACGAGAAGCGGCGCAGAGGCTGAAACGCGGTGCGGCGCCATCCTCGGGCGCCGCACCGTTCGGATATTCGGGGCGGGAGCTTGCGCTCTCCCCTCCCGCGCCGCAAAGCTCAGTCGGCGGTGCGGTATTTCATCGCGTACATCTCTTTGGCGATCCACTTGGCGCCCTTTATCTCGCGCCCGCGCGTGGCGGTGGTGTCGATGGCGATCTCCTCGGTGGAGAGCTCCGCCATGGCGCCGTCCTCGGTGACGACGGCGAGCATATAGGGCACCGTGACGTAGTCGGCGAAGATCACATGCTCCCCCTTCAGGGTGGCGATCTTCACGCCCTTGCGGTTGCGCGCGTACGGCTCGATGAGCCCCGCGATGACCCGCTTATACCGTCCGCCCGAGAACGCCGCGACGATCTCCCCTTCCGCCTCGATCTGGGAGGCGAAGATCGCCTCGTCGTCCTCGCTCAGATTCATGCCGATGACGCCGCCCGCGATTCTTCCCTGTTCGGGGATGTCGTCCTTCCGCATGTTGAGGCACATGCCGCCCCGCGTGACGAAGAAGATGGTCCCCTCCTCGCCCGTATCCGTCTGCACGTCGAGAAGGGCGTCCCCCTCTTTGAGTTTGAGCGCCTGAAAGCACTCCTTCTGCACGCCGTATTCCGACCAAGCCGTCTTTTTGACATAGCCCTGTTTCGTGAAGAAGAGCGCCCGTCCCGTCCCCTCCGCGGGGAATACCGCCACGGGCGTCTCTCCCTTTTCGGCGTCCTCGAAGAGGTCGCTGAGCAAATAGCCCGTCTCCGAGAACTTCCGCGTCGCCTCGCCCGCGCGCAGGCGGTAGCAATTGCCGCGGTCGGAAAACACGAGCGCCTCCCCGTCCGACATCACCTTCACGCTCTTCACGGCGACGGAGGAGCGCTTGGAGAGCTCCCCGATGACCTTGTTGGACTGGTTGAAATTCTTCTCGGACACGCACTTCAACCGCCCGTCCGCCGTGATGAGCAAAAGGGAGGTCACCCCGGGCGCGCGGATATCGGTGCGCTCGAGCTCGGGCTCCTCGTCCTCTGCGAGGAGGACGGAGCGGCGGGGGGTGCCGTACCGCTTGCGGAGGTCGAGGAGCTCCTCCTTGACCACTTCGAACTGCCGCTGCTTGCTCCCCACGATGGCGGTGAGCCGCGCGATGGTCTCTTTGAGCGCTTTGAGCTCCTCCTCGAGCTTGAACACCTCCAACCGCGTGAGGCGGGCGAGCCTTAGATCGAGAATCGCCTGCGCCTGCCGCTCGGAGAGATCGAAACGCTTCCGCAGCTTGTCGCGCGCGTCGGAAGTCGAGTCGGCGTTTTTGATGATCTTGATGACCTCGTCGATGTTCCGCACCGCGATGATCAGCCCTTCGAGGATGTGGCAGCGCTCCTTCGCCTGGTTGAGATCGAATTTCGTGCGGCGGAGCACCACCTCGCGCTGGTAGTTGGCGTAGTACGCGACGATCTCGACGAGCCCCATGAGCCTCGGCTTGCCGCCCGCGATGGCGACCATGTTCATGCCGAAGGACACCTCCATCTCGGTGTAGCGGTAGAGCGCTTTGAGGAGGGCGTTGAGGTCGGCGTCGCCGCGCACCTCCACGACGGCGCGCATGCCGACGCGGTCGCTCTCGTCGCTCACCCGCGTGATGCACGCGAACTCCTCCTTCTTCTCCTCCCGAAGTTCGGCGATCTTGCGGAGGAGATTCGCCTTGTTCACCTGATAGGGAAGCTCGGTGATGACGATGAGCTTCTTGTCCCCGTCCCCCGACTCCACGCGGACGCGGGCGCGGAGGGTGATGCGTCCCTTGCCCGTCTTATAGGCGGCGTTGAGCTCGTTTGGCACGATGTAGCCGCCCGTGGGGAAGTCGGGCGCGGGGATGTACCCGAGCATCTCGTTGAGACGGATGTTGGGATCGTCGATGTAGGCGACGACGCCCGAAATGACCTCCGCGAGATTGTGCGGCGGGATGTTGGTCGCGAGCCCCACCGCGATGCCCGAGGCGCCGTTCACGAGGAGGTTGGGGAACCGCCCGGGGAGCATATC
>CANPXX010000076.1 GCA_947587085.1 uncultured Clostridia bacterium
CTGCGCGCGCCGATGTCCTCGCTCGTGAGGTTGATCTCCTCGGAGATCTCCGCGATCGCCTCGATGGCGTCGGGCGTGAATTTCAGATCGATGTTGTCCACGGCGAGGAGCACCGCGTATTGGCGGGTGAGCGAATTCTCCGTGCTCGTGAGGATGTTGACGAAGTCCTCCTTGGAGAGCGACTGCAACTCCACCGAGACGGGGAACCTGCCCTGTAGCTCGGGGATGAGGTCCTCCACGCGGGAGACGTGGAAGGCGCCCGCCGCGATGAAGAGCATGTAGTCCGTCTTGACGGGACCGTACTTGGTCATCACCGTGCTCCCCTCCACGATGGGAAGGATGTCGCGCTGGACTCCCTCGCGGCTCACGTCGGCGCCCGAGGTGTTCCCCTTGCCCGCGATCTTGTCGATCTCGTCGATGAAGATGATGCCGTCGTTCTCGGCGCGGCGGAGCGCCTCCTCCGTCGCCGCGTCGTCGTCGATGAGCTTCTCCGCCTCCTCGTTGAAGAAGATCTTCATCGCCTCCTTCACCGCGATCTTGCGCTTCTTCTTGCGCGGGGGGAGCATCTCCCCGAAGATGGAGCCGAGGTTGATGGCGGCGCCGCCCGGCACCAGCTCCATGTTCTTCGGCTCGTCGCGCACCTCCGCCTCGATGACGAGGTCGTCAAAGACGCCCCGCCGCAGGGAGGCGAGGAGATTTTGTTCGAACACCTCGCGCGCGGTCTCGCCGCGGTCGTTCTTTTTGAGCTCGACGAGGATGCGCAGCATCCGCTGTTCCGCCGCCTCTCTCGCCTTCACGGAGACCTCCGCCGTCTTCTCGTCCTTCACGAGACGGATGGCGCACTCCACGAGATCGCGCACCATGCCCTCGACGTCCTTGCCGACATACCCCACTTCCGTGTACTTGGTCGCCTCCACCTTGATGAAGGGCGCCTTGACGAGCTTTGCGAGGCGGCGGGCGATCTCCGTCTTGCCGACGCCCGTCGGTCCCTTCATGATGATGTTCTTGGGGGTGATCTCCTCGCGGAGCTCGGGGGAAAGCTTGGCGCGGCGGTAGCGGTTGCGGAGGGCGATGGCGACCGCCTTCTTCGCCTCCTCCTGCCCGATGATATGTTTATTGAGTTCGTTTACGATCTGCTTGGGAGACAAATCCATCATACCACCTCGCAAATAATATGGTCGTTCGTGTAGACGCAGATCTCCGAGGCGATCTTGAGCGATTTTCTCGCGATCTCCTCGGCGGAAAATTCGGTGTTCTGCGCGAGCGCGCGCGCCGCCGCGAGCGCATAGTTGCCGCCGCTCCCGATGGCGCAGATGCCCTCGTCGGGCTCTATCACTTCGCCCGTGCCCGAGAGGATGAGAAGGGTATCTTTATCGGCGGTGATCATCATCGCGTCCAGCTTGCGCCCGATCTTGTCCGACCGCCAAAGGTCGGCGAGCTCCACCGCCGAACGCATGAGATTGCCCGCGAACTTGTTGAGCATCCCCTCGAAGCGCTCCGAGAGGGAGAAGGCGTCCGTCACCGAGCCCGCAAAGCCGAGAATCACCTTCCCGCCGTAGATGCGCCTCACCTTGATCGCCGTGTTCTTGAACACGACGCTCTCGCCCATCGTGACCTGCCCGTCCCCCGCGATCGCCGTGACGCCGCCTCGCTTGACGGCGCAAATGGTTGTACCGCGAAATTCCATGGTTACCTCCCGTCCGCTTCGCGAGCGGACCTTTCAATGTTATTTACCCCAAAACCTTCTCTTTGAAACGGGAAATTTCTTCGAGCGCGCGCACGGCGATGAGCCGCCGCCGCTCCCTCTTGTCGCGCACCCCGGGGAGCCCGTCCTCCAAGATGCCATAGTTTGCGTTCATGGGCTGGAAATCGCGGTTCGGCGCGGCGATGTAGCGGGAGAGCGCGCCGAGCATGGTGACGGGCGGAGGGACGGCGTCCCGCCCGACCGTTCTAAGGTACGCGTGCATCCCCGCGAGCAAGCCCGATGCGGCGCTCTCGACGTATCCCTCCACGCCCGTGATCTGCCCCGCGAAGAAGAGCTCTTCCTCTCCCTTGACGGAGAAATCGGCGTTGAGGCACTTGGGCGCGTCCAGAAAGGTATTGCGGTGCATCACGCCGTAGCGTTCGAATTCCGCATTGCGGAGGGCGGGGATGAGGGAGAACACCCGCCTCTGCTCGGCGAATTTGAGATTGGTCTGGCAGCCGACCAGCCCGTAGCTCGTGCCCGCCGCGTTCTCGCGCCTGAGTTGCAACACGGCGTAGGGGCGCTTCCCCTCCCATTCCAGCCCCACGGGCTTGAAGGTGCCGAAGCGCAGCGTATCCTTCCCCCGCGCCGCCATCACCTCGAGGGGCATACAGCCCTCGAAGATCTCCCCCTTCTCGAAGTCGTGGAGCTCGGCGCGTTCGGCGGAGAGGAGCGCCTCCCAAAAGGTCTCGTACTCCTCCCGCGTGAGCGGACAATTGAGATAGTCGCCCCCGCCCCGCCCGTAGCGGTCCCGGCAGAAGGTCGCCGAGAGGTCGATGCTCTCCGCCGAGACGACGGGCGCGGACGCGTCGAAGAAGTGCAGGGAGCCGAAGCGCGCCTCGATGGCGCGGAAGAGCCCGCCCGACGTGAGCGGTCCCGTGGCGACGATGCCGCGCGCGGGCAATTCCTCCTCCTCCCGCGTGACGAAGCGCACGGAGGGAAGGGCGCGAAGTTTTTGGGTGACATACCGCGCGAACGCCGCGCGGTCCACGGCGAGCGCGCCGCCCGCGGGGACGCGGGTCGCGGCGGCGGCCTCCATCGTGAGAGAACCGAGAAGCCGCATCTCCTCCTTCAAGAGTCCGCACGCGTTGCCGTACACGTCGTCGCTTTTGAGCGAATTGGAGCAGACGAGCTCGCAAAAGGATGGGTCGCTGTGGGCGGGCGTGAACTTCGCCCTGCGGGAGGGCGGCTTCCCCGAGCGGAGCCTGATGGAGATCCGCGCGCGCA
>CANPXX010000077.1 GCA_947587085.1 uncultured Clostridia bacterium
GCTCTCGGCTACTTCGCGGCGTTGCCGCTCGTGCCGCCCTTCGGCAAATAGAACGTGCGGGCGGGGCAACATGACATTAAAGAAACGCCTTTCTATTAAATTGACTCGCGCGGAGCAAAATCGCATTTTGCGGAGCGCGCCTCAATTTGCGCGGCTCGTCCGCGCTTGTTGTCTGTACAAGCGATAAAGAGCCCCAACCGCGTTTCCCAACAAAGTCAATTTCCGTCGCGAAATTCTTTGCCCTTATTATAAGAACACGCGCGATACAATCGCGCGTGTCTATTCGATGAAGAATTTCGCGAAACTAACAATTTCGCGAAATCTTTTTTCGCTCTTTAATGTCTTTTAATGTCCCTTCAACTGGCTGCCAACCATGGTGGAGATGCTGTTCATGAACAGCGCGAAGCTCGAATTGTTCGCCTCGTCCTCGGGGTCCTCGACGGGCGTACGGCTCATGCAGGTGATGGTGAAGCCAGACCTATTCTGATCCTCCAACCATGCGGGACGAACCACGCCGTAGTAGGTATCCTGTCCGCTCTTTTCGAGGATGGCGATGGACGACGTATCGGTGAAGTGGATATAGATATATCCCGCGCCGTACATCTTCCACGTGCCGATCTCGTCTCCGTCATAGGTGATCTTCCCCTTCTCGGTGAGCACCACTTCCACGGACAGCTTGTCGGTATCGTCGTTCGCGAGCGCGATCATCTTGAATCTGCCGCCGTCGGTATAGGCGAAGAGTTCCTTCGAGCTCACTTCGCGGTTGACCTCGCCGCCGTAGCGGTTGGGGTTGATGACGATGTCGCCCATCGAATTGAGATAGTATTGGTGAATCTGCGAGCAGTGCCCTCCCTTGGCGCCGCCGAAGGCGGGCGAACGCGTGATGTACGCCGCAAGGTTGGTCCCCACGCTGTTGGTGAAGAGATCGTTATGCCCGGGCAGGATGATATCGATGTTCGTGCTCGTCTTGTCGTCCCACACGAAACGTCCCATATACTTGTTGCCCGAATTGGAAGAACTGCCGGGCGAGGAGTTGCTCACGACGCCTTGGCTCGCCGCGCTCCCGAGCGCCGAACGGTAGGTCCCCCACACGCTCTCGCTCCTGCCGCCCCACATCTGATAGGCTTCGTCCAATCCGTTGTAGGAGTGCATGGAATAGTAGAAGGTCTTGTCCTTCTCGATCACCTTGCCATTCTCGTCCATGACGGTCACGCCGTCGTGGCGGGCGATGACGGGCGCCTCCATGTTGCCGACGGAGATGAGACGGCCGTAATATTCGTGCTCGTATTTATCTTCCAAATAGTACTTATCGTCGTAGCCGTCCGCGACGACCTTGTTCCTGTGCGCGCGGACCTCTTCCGCCGTGAGGAACTTGCCGTCCGCATACTTGCCGTCCGCACGCAGACCCGTCTCGGGGTCGAGCTCGAGCATCCAGTTGCCCGTCCCGAAGGAGCCGTACGCCATGTACATCTTGCCCGCGGTATCGTAGATGATCTGCGGGTCGATGGAGTTGATGTTGATCCTATTCTCTTCCCCCGAGCCGGGGATGGCGGACTGCATCAGCACGCCCTTGTATTGGAAGGAGCCCACCGCCAGCGAATCCGAATGGAAGAGGACGATGCACGCCTTGGAGAGCGAGCCGAAGCTGCCCTGATGGCGGGAACCCGAGACCACGCAGGTGTACAGCCAATAGCCGCCGTCCGCCGCGGGGACGATGTCGGGCGCCCACCACGAGAGGGTGGCGTACTTCTCCTCCTCCCATGCCTCGATCTCGGGGATGGGGGTGGAAGAGGACGTCGCCTTGCCGAGATAGGTCCAATGGATGAGGTCGTCCGAGCGGTGGATGTCGTTGCCGCCTTCCCAGCCCGTCGAGAAGATGTAGTAGGCGGGCTTGCCGTTCTCCTCCACCTCGATGAGGGAGGGATCGTGCGTGGTGCCGAGGAGGTTCCCGCCGAGCGAAGAATCGGAGGAGTTGCCCGCATATTGGTTGTTGGGATCGATGGGATAGGCGGGCGCCACGTTGACGCGCACCTTGGAGCCGTCCTCGAGCGTCGCGACGACGTCGCCTAAGCCGACCGCCTTCAAGACGCCGCCGCTCCATTCCGCGACGGAGCCCTTCTCCGCCTCTCTGCCGCTCGCGTCGTATTCCGTGATGCTCGCAACGCCGCTCAGCTTGATCTGCGTGGCGGACTTGGGAACGGAGATATTGTCGTCGATGTTGTCGAAACAGATGCGCGAGACGAGAGGCGCATCGCTGCCGCCGCTCTCGCCGCACGCCGCAAACATGGCGAGCGAGGAGAACGCGAGCATCGAACTCACCGCGACCGCAAGAAACTTCGTTGCCTTCTTCATAATTTTCACTCCTTATGGTTTGAACCATTTTACCATATTCTGTATCCGATTGCAATAGGAACGGAAAAATTTTTTGATAAAATCGTCCCGATATACCAACGCCCCGCCGATCGCTCGGCGGGACGTTGGTGAGAGAATATGAAAAAATCTTGGAGAGTAAGCGATAAAGGGCGCCTTCGCGCTTGTGCCTCTATCCTATCTCCCCCGCGTGACGGTTGCGTGACAAGTCCATAAAAAGAGAATAAAATGCGGGCGAACGCTCAGAGATAGCGGCGCGCCACGGCGGTAGCCACGCGGATGCCGTCCGCCGCCGCCGACATGATGCCGCCCGCATAGCCGCATCCCTCGCCGCAGGGGTACACGCCCGCCTTCCCCGCCGCTTGCAGATCATCGCCGCGCACGACGCGAACGGGCGAACTGGTGCGCGATTCCACCCCCGTGAGGATGGCGTCCGCCGCGTCGAAGCCGTACAGCTTTTTGCCGAAATCGGGCAGGGCGCGGGCGAGGGAATCCGCGAGGACGGGCGGAAGGTAGGCGCGCACGGGCGCGAAGGTGACCCCGCGCGCATAGGTGGGCGACACCGCCCCC
>CANPXX010000078.1 GCA_947587085.1 uncultured Clostridia bacterium
ATCTCTACCGCATTAAAAACAAGGTAGAGATTTTTCGACTTCGTTCGCTTCGCTCACTTCGCTCAAAATGACAATAAGGAGCGGCTTCGCCTCCGCTACTTCGGCGCGAAGCGCCTTGTGCCGCCCTTCGTAGCAAAAAGAACGTGCGGGGGCGTCGCGGCAGGAGAATGGAAGAGGGCGCGGCGCAATTTTCTTTGCGCCGCGCCCTCTCTATCGTCATAATTCGTCATAAAAAAAGTCCCCGCGAGGTCGCGGGGACGGAAGTTGCATTCTCTTAAAGCACCAGCCCGAGGATCATCCAAAGGAGGAGGAGCCAGACGAGGAGCCCCCAGATGCCGCATGCGCCGCACGTTTTTGCGAAGTCGGGCTTGGAGTTGTAGTACACGAAGAAGAGAACGATGCCGACGGGCGCAAGGACGAAGCTCAAGATCTTCCAGCCGATGAGCGCGGTGTCGGTAAAGGTCTGCTTGAACCAAGGGCCGATGGAGGTATAGAACGCGATGGAGCCGTCCGTGCTGACGAGAAAGCCGAGCCCGAGGAAGGCGACGGCGACGACGAGGTAGAGGATGGCGATCATGAAGGTCCCGGCGCTGTTGGTGCACAGGTTCATCACCATCGAAATGAGCCCGACGCTCATGAAGAGGGAGACGTCCTTCTCGGTGTGGCGGGACAGATACCCATAGTAGACGAGCATGAAGCCCGTGAGAAACAACGTGATTACGCCAAGAGCTGCCATAAATAATTCCCCCGTAAATGATACTTTTTCTCTATTATAATACGAAAAAAATCAAATGTCAATATTCGGACTGAAAAAATCGTGAAAAAAACGTACGTGAAAATTTGTGCAATCTGCGCAAACCCATCTGTCCTGCGCGGGCGGGCGCACCCAAACTTTGCGCGCCGCATACGATGGAGCGACCG
This sequence comes from uncultured Clostridia bacterium, assembly GCA_947587085.1. GTDB lineage: Bacteria > Bacillota > Clostridia > Christensenellales > Borkfalkiaceae > Gallimonas. The sequence goes on from CANPXX010000078.1 coordinate 922, forward strand.
CCCTTCGGGGGGTCTCGGGGGTCTTACGAATGCAACAGTGGTTTTTCGCTCTTCCCGCCTGGCAACAGGCGCTCCTCGCTTCCCTCTTCATGTATGCCGCGACGGCGCTCGGCGCCGCCCTCGTCTTTGTCGCGAAGCGCTTCCGCAAGGCGCCCTTCGTCGCGCTCACGGGCGGCTCGGCGGGGGTAATGATCGCGGCGAGCTTTTTTTCTCTCCTTTTGCCCGCGCTCGAATGTCCCGCCGTCCTCCCCCCGTGGCTCACCGTCACGCTCGGGTTCTTCCTCGGCGGGGCGTTCCTCATCGCGGGCGATCTCGTGCTCTCGCGGACCAAGCTCGCCCCGCCCGCGCTCGGGCGGAGGAACGGGCTGCTCTTCTTTGCGGTCACCCTGCACAACATCCCCGAGGGGATGGCGGTGGGGGTCGCCTTTGCGGGGGCGACGCAGAGCGCGGGGGGCGCTTTGGCGGCGCTTCTTCTCGCCGTGGGCATCGCGGTGCAGAACTTCCCCGAGGGGGCGTGCGTCGCCTTCCCCCTTCGGGCAGACGGCATGTCGCGCGCGAAGAGCTTCCTCTTCTCGCAGGGCTCGGGCGCGGTGGAGATTCCCGCCTGCGTGCTCGGCGCGGTCGCCGCGACCGCGCTCGGCGGGCTGATGCCGTGGGCGCTTTCCTTCTCGGCGGGGGCGATGATCGCGGTGGTGTGCTCCGAGCTCGTCCCCGAATGCTTTTCGGAGAACAAGTCGGTCGCCTCCGCGGGGGTGCTCCTCGGCTTCTGCTTCATGATGCTCCTCGACCTCGCCCTCGGCTGACGCGGTATAAAAACCGTGCGGGGGCGCATACTTGCGGATATGGAACGGGAAAACGAACGGGAACAGACCAAGGAAGAGTCCGAGCTCCGCGAGCCGCACGCGCGGCGGACGGCGGTCGTCGTGGGCGGCTCCTCGGGCATCGGCAAAGAGACGGCGGTGAGACTGCTCGCGCGGGGGTACAGGGTATTCAACGTCTCGCGCACCCCCTTCAAGGGAGACAGGGTACGCACGATCACGGCGGACGCGGCGCAGGAGGGGGAGCTCGCGCGCGCCATCCTCGCGGTGGGCGAGGAGACGGGGGAGATCGCTCTCCTCGTCTATTCGGCGGGCTTCTCGATGGCGGCGCCGCTCGAACATGCCAAGAGCGGGGATTACAGGTATCTGTTCGAGGTGAACTACTTCGGCGCCGTCGAGGCGCTCCGCGCCGCCGCGCCCTATCTCAAAAAGCGGGGCGGGAGGGCAATACTCGTGGGCTCGCTGGGCGGGGAGTTTCCCATCCCGTACGACAGCTTCTATTCCTCCTCCAAGGCGGCGCTCTCCATGCTCGCGCGGGAGGCGGATCTGGAGCTTGCGGGGAGCGGGGTGCGGGTGAGCGCCCTCCTTCCCGGCGGCACGGCGACCGACTTCACGTACAGCCGACGCATCTACGGCGAGGAGGAGAGCAAGGGATACACGCCCTCGCTCAAAAAGGCGTCCGCCGCGCTCGCGAACATGGAGCAGGGGGGCATGAGTCCCTCCCTCGTCGCCGAGGCGATCGTGAAGCTCTCGGAGAAGCGCAACCCGCCGCCCGTCGCCGTCGCAGGGGGGAAGAACACCGCCGTCCGCATCGCCGCGCGCCTTCTGCCCGAGCGCGTCACCGATTGGCTGGTGAGAAGAAAATTCAACCAAAGGTAGGCGCCCGACGATTCGGCTTATCGTTTCGCACAAAAATCGTTTGAACATTTCCCCCCTCATTCGCTTGACGGCAGAGGGGGGATTTTGGTATAATGCTGTCATGAACAGAGCAGACGCTTTTCCCCGCGGAAGCGGAGAAAAAACCCGATAGTTCGTCTCTTTCGAAGGCTGTTTTTCCCGTACGGAAAAACCGCCTCGTTTTATTTTTTCGGAGGTATCGCATGAAGAAGGTAGCCGTCGTCATGGGCTCGGATTCCGATCTGCCCGTCGCGGAGAAGGCATTCGCGGTGCTGAGGGAGCTGTCCGTTCCC
>CANPXX010000079.1 GCA_947587085.1 uncultured Clostridia bacterium
TTGGTTATTCGGCTTCGGATTCAGGCTTCTCGTCGTCCGGCACGGGCTCGGCCGCGGGAGCTTCCTCCGCGACGGGAGAGGGCTCTTCGACGGGCTCTGCGGGAGCTTCCTCTACAACGGGAGCGGGTTCTTCGACAGGCTCGGCGGGAGTCTCCTCCACGACGGGAGCGGGCTCTTCGACAGGCTCGGCGGGAGCTTCCTCTACAACGGGTACAGGTTCTTCAACGGGCTCGGCGGGAGTCTCCGCCGCCTTCTCCGCGGCGGCGCGCTTCTTCGCCTTCACGCCGAGGACGATCATCGAGATGAGCAGGATGACGATGAGCGCAACGATGACTGCGAGCACGATCACGAGGACAAGATTTTCCGACAGAAAGTCTTTCATGGAAGTTGCATTGAATTGATTCAACATATCCTTTCTCCTTTGATTTGTATCTATTTTATCATAGAAATCGAATGCTGTCAATCCATTGACAAAAATTTTCAATTGCGATAAGATAAGAATATGAAAAAAATTGCGGTCATCGGGGGCGGAGCGGCGGGAATGGCGTGCGCCGTCCGTCTCGCGCGGGAGGGCGCCGACGTCACCGTGTTCGAGCGCGGCGAACGGCTGGGGCGCAAGCTCTCCGCCACGGGAAACGGACAGGGCAACGTCACCAATCTCCGCATGGACGCGGGGCATTATTTTTCGGACGATGTGCCGAAGGTCGCGCGGGCGCTCGCGCGGTTCGGCGCGGAGGACGCGGTGCGCTTCCTCGAAAGCATGGGCGGGGTGTTCCTGCCCGATTCCCGCGGCAGGGTGTATCCCGTCGGGCGGCAGGCGTCCGCCGTGACCGATCTTTTTCGCCGAGAACTTCAAAGGCTCCATGTCAATATATGCTGCGGGGCACAGATTTCGGAACTTGCATACGACAGCGCTTTCCGCCTCGCATGGGCGGGCGGACAGATGTCCGCCGACGCAGTCGTGCTGGCGGCGGGCGGGATGGCGGCGCCTTCCTTCGGGACGGACGGCTCGGCGTATGCGCTCGCGCGGGCGTTCGGCCACACGATCGCCCCGCTCTCTCCCGTGCTCGTGCACCTTCGGACGGACGCGGCGGGCGTGCGCGGTCTGCGCGGCATCCGCGTGGACGCCGCGCTCCGCGTCCTGCGCGGGGGGAAACCCGTATTCGAGGGGCGGGGAGACGTCCTCTTCACGGAGGACGGCGTCTCGGGCGACGCGGTGTTCCGCGCCTCCTCCCATGCGCGGGAGGGGGACGCGTTGGAGATCGACTTCATCCCCGACGTGGCGGCGGAGCGCGCGGCGCGCCTTCTCGGAGGGGACGAGGGGTGCCTTCTCTGCCTCGTGAACAACGGGCTGGGGCGGACGCTCTTCCGCCGTGCGGCGGGCGACCCCCATGCCCTTCTCCGCCTCTTGAAGGCATATCCCCTCACAGTGACGGGCACGCGGGGCTTTGCACAGGCACAGGCGACGCGCGGCGGCGTTCCGCTCGGCGAGACGGACGAATGCTTCCAGAGCAACTTCCGCGCGGGGCTCTTCTTCGCGGGGGAGATTCTGAACGTGGACGGGGAATGCGGCGGCTACAATCTGCAATGGGCGTTCACCTCGGCGCACTGCGCCGCGGAGGGGGCGCTATGCTGAAACTGAGCGGGCTGGAACTGAGACCGGGGGAGAGCGAGAGCAAGCTCGTGCGGATCTGCGCCGCGCGCTTGGGCGCCCCCGTCGGGAGCTTCCGCATCCTCAGAAAGTCGTTGGATGCGCGCGACAAGTCGCGCATCCGCTGGGTGTACACGGTGGAGTGCTCGGAGCATGCGGAGCAGTCCGTCCCGCCCGTGTACGAACAGGTGAAAGGCAAGCCGCGCGTGATCGTCGCGGGGGCGGGCCCCGCGGGGCTGTTCTGCGCCCTCCGCCTCCTCGATCACGGAATTTTACCCGTCGTCGCCGAGCGGGGGAAGCGGGTGGAGGAGCGCGCGGCGGACGTGCTCGCCTTCCAGAGGACGGGCGTCCTCGACCCCGAGAGCAACGTGCAGTTCGGCGAGGGGGGCGCGGGGGCGTTCTCGGACGGCAAGCTCAACACGCAGACCAACGACATCCGCAACCGCGAGGTGCTCCAAACCTTCGTGCGGATGGGGGCGCCCGCGGAGATCGCCTATCTCAACAAGCCGCACATCGGGAGCGACCGTCTGCGCGAGGTGATCGTGCGGATGCGCGGGGAGATCATAGCGCGGGGCGGGGAGATCCGCTATTCGACCCGCCTCACCGACATCGGGATGAAGGACGGCAAGCTCTTCTCCGCGTCGCTCAACGGCGCCGAGGAGCGGGCGGACGCGCTCGTCCTCGCCGTGGGGCACAGCGCGCGCGACGTGTTCGAACTACTCCTTGCGCGCGGGTTCCTCCTCGAACAGAAGGAGTTCGCCGCGGGCGTGCGGGTGGAGCATTTGCAGGAGGCGATCGGCCGGGCGCAATACGGCGCGGACTTTGCGCTTCTCCCGCCCGCCGACTATAAGCTCGTCTCGCATGCGGCGGAGCGCGCCGTGTTCACCTTCTGCATGTGCCCGGGCGGCGTGGTCATCCCCTCCGCTTCGGAGGAGGGCGGCGTGGTCGTCAACGGCATGAGCAACTACGCGCGGGAGGGCGTCAACGCCAATTCCGCGCTCGTCGTACAGGTGAAGCGGGAGGACTTCGGAAGCGGGCATCCCCTCGCGGGAGTCGCCTTCCAGCGGAGAATGGAGCGGGCGGCATACCTCGCGGGGGGCGGCGGCTACCGCGCGCCCGCACAGCTCGTAGGCGATTTCCTCGCGGACAGGGAGAGCGTGCGTTGGGGGGCGGTGTCGCCCACCTATGCGCGCGGGGTCACCTTCGCGCCCGTGCGCGCCTACCTTCCGCGCGTGCTCGCGG
>CANPXX010000080.1 GCA_947587085.1 uncultured Clostridia bacterium
ACGCCATGTACGCCATGCCGTTCTTGTCGGGAAGGTCGAGCGCCTTCGCCATCACGCCGCCCCAGCCCCGCCACGAGTAGCACATCTTGGTGCCGTCGTTGAGAACGGGCGTTCCCGTCGCCCCGTCCTGATGGGTGTTGCCGCCGAACTTGTACCCGCCCGCGCGGAGGGCGTTCACGATGGCGCGGAGAACGGCGCCCGAGTCGCCCCTGTGATCGGGGAACCGCCTGTCCGTATCGTATGTCCATCCGATGACTTCAAATTTCATACTCTCATTATACGTATCCAAAAGCGGTTTGTCAAGTTTCCCGAGGAAAACAAGCGGGACGGAACCGTAAAAAAGGGCGCCCTGTGAAGGGCGCCCGATCTTTTTGTGGGCTTATAGTTCGACGAGGCGATCCAGTGCGGCGCGGATCGCGCGGGCGGCGCGGGCGAGAAGTTCTTCGCCGCTCGTCTCCGTGAGCTCCGACGCGTTCTCCACGGCGAGCGAAAGCGATCTCTTTCCGTTCTCGCAGTAATTGCCCGCAAGCGCGCTCGTTCCTTCCTGTATGAGGTCTTGCAGTTCGCGGAACGAACAGAGCTTTGTGAGATCGCCCATCGCCGCATTCAATTCCGCGAGCGCGGCTTCGATCTCCGCCGCGTTTGCATCGCGCGCCGCCCTTGCCCGCGTCAAAGCCTGTTGCAGGGAGGCATTGCCCGACGGCGTATAGCGTTCCGCATCGAGCTCTTCCGCCGCCGCGATCGCCGCTTCGAGCGCCGAAGTGTCCGTTTCATAACCGGGTGCGGTGATGCTGAACTTCGACACGCGCGATCCGCCGCCGCGGAAATTGCGGAATCCGACGCCTCCCGCGCTCCACTCCGGAAGCTGTACGTCCATCGTGGGGACGGCGCTGCCGTAGAGATACGCCCGCACACGTCCTTCCGACGCGGTCACGCGCATGAAAACGGCGTCGCCCCGTACGGGGAAACTCTGTTGCGCCACGCTCCCGAGCCAAGCGTGGTCGAAGCGGTGGAGATTCAGCGTTCCGTAGCCGCTGTTTCTGTTGCGTTCGAGCACGATCGCGTATCCCGTGATCCCGTCGAGGGCGGGACCCGCATTCTTCGCATAGATGTAAAATCCGATGCTCATCGCGAGCGACTCTTCGAGCGGGGCGAACTCCGCTTCCACGGCAAAGGTGGTGAAGTCGGTCTTTCCGAGGTACATGACCTTCGACTCCACTTTTCCCGCGCACCACAGGTTGTCGTCTTGCACAAAGCATTCCCGTTGCGTGCCGTAGTAACTCTCCGTGTAGACGGCAAAGTTGTCCGCAAAGGTCTCGTCGAAGGGCACGGCGAGCTTGCCGCCGTAGTCCGTGAGGTCGGGACTTGCCGCCGCCGCGGGGTCGCGCTTTTCCACAATGGAGAAGTTGTCGAAGTAGAGGTAGCCCTCGTGCTTGAATTGCCCGTAGAGGAACACGCCGGAACAAGAAGAGTTCCAAGTGAACGTGTACTCGAAGTGTTGCGTCTCGCCCGTCTCCTCGGTGTCGAGAAGGGGCGCCGAGATGCCGCTGTTCCACGAGCGGAAGCGGAAATTCTCGCCCGCCGTCGTGCCCTCCGCGAAGTAGTCGAAGGAGACGGTGTACTGTCTGCCCTGCACAAGATCGATGTGATACCATGTGCTGGTGCCGCTCATCTGTTCGAGCGTGTAGATACCGTAGACATCGTAAGTTACATTTGTGTTGTGCGGCTCGTAGCGAAGGACTTTCCCCGTCATTCCGCTGTTTTCGGGCGCGTCGACGATCGCGACGCGTGTACTGTCTTGATAGAGCGGATTGTGCCCGATGTTGGACACGAGATCGTTGTGGATGGTCGTGATGTCGTAGTCGGTGAAGAAGAGGACGTTGGTATGGATGGAGAATTCATACATGTCGTGATTGGAGAGATACATCCGGTAGGCGGTGGTATTCTGCTCGCAGGTGTGCGAATAGAACGCCTCCTTGATCTCGATATAGTCCGCATGGACGGCGTAATCAGCGTCCGCGTGCAGAACATAGTCGCCGTAGACGATCTTATCCACCGTGGCGCCGCCGAAGTCCACCGAGAAGGAGACGCTTCCGTTGCCGCTCAACACGGCGGACTTCTCCGTGACGGAGTCAAAGGAGGTGGCGATGGAGTTGATGACGCGGAGCGTGGTCCTTGCACTGCCGCCCGTGGTGATAAACTCGATCGCGTAATCGCCTTTTTGCATTTCTTCGGCATATTCTTCCGCGATGGTGATGCACTTTGTTTCTTCGTCGTACCGCCAATACCGCTCTTGCAGGCGCTTTCCCTTCACTTTCAAGAGGGAAGCGAGCCCGTCGCCGATGTCCGCGGGGATCTGGATGGCGCCGGAGACCGCCTTGTCGTATTCATAGAGCTCTTGCTCGATGACGGGCGCGGCGGGCGTGGTGTCGATGACGTTGCAGGAGATCTCCACCGTAACGCTCCCGTTCACCGACGAGGCTTTCAGCGTAACGGTCTCTTTCCCGACGGCCGCCGCGGCGATCGTGAATACGCCCTCCGTGGGACCCGAGATGCGGACGATGTTTGAAGAGGGGGCGGTCGCCGTGTAGGTGACGGCGAGCCCGTTTTCGTCGATATAGTCGGAGCAATTCAGCGTATACGATGCGGCGCCGTAGAGGTCGAACGCGAGCTCGGTCTCGGCGCCCGTCTTGACGAGGGGGAGGGGCGGTACGTCGGCGGGCGTAGTGTCGATGACGGTGCAGGAGATCTTCACCGTAACGCTCCCGTTCT